>NZ_LYSP01000004.1:0-201974 GCF_001728945.1 Pseudomonas sp. ENNP23 | reverse complement strand
TTTCAAGGACGATGCGCCGAGCATCAGCGCCGGTCAGGCCGGCGTCGCCAGCCTGCAGGTGGACGAAACCATCCTGGGCACCGACGCCACCACCGACTTCAGTGGTGCCTTCACTGGCAACTACGGTGCCGACGGTGCGGGCAGCATCGCCTACAGCCTGGCGGTGAGTGCCGAGGGCGCCAGCAGTGGCTTGAAGGACAGTGCCAGCGGCACTGACATCAAGCTCTATCTGGAGGGCGGGCAGGTAGTTGGTCGTGTGGGCGGCAGCGGCGGCGCCGTGGCCTTCACCCTGACCGTGGACAGCGTCGGCAAGGTGACCCTCGACCAGAAACTGGCCCTCCTGCACAGCCCGGACAGCGGGGTTGACCAGGCCACCGGCCTTGCGGCGGCGGACCTGGTGAAGCTGGTGGCCACGATCAGCGACAAGGACGGCGACTCCACCAGTACCAGCCTCGACCTGGGCAATGCCATCAGCTTCAAGGATGACGCGCCCACCGCCGGCAACATCGACGTGAAGCTGGACGACGACACCCTGGCCAACGGCAACCCCGGCGGCGTGGGCGACGACGTGAATGCGCAGAACACCAGCGGCACGGTGGCCCACAGCTTCGGCGCCGACGGCGCGGGCTCGATCACCTGGGTCACCAGCGGGGCGCCCAGCGGTTTCACCTACGAGACCTCGGGCAGCAACCTGCTGGTCAAGCAGGGCGCCACTACGGTGCTGACCGTGACCCTCAACAGCACCAGCGGCGCCTACCAGGTGGTGCAGAACGCACCCATCCGCCACCCGGACGGGCAGGACGAGAACAACGTCCAGTTCCAGTTGACCTACAAGGTCACTGACAAGGACGGCGACAGCGCCAACGGCACCCTGAGCCTGAGTGTGGACGACGACACCCCGGTGGCGCGCAACGACGTGGCCACGGTGGCCGAGTCCAACGCGCCGGACATCAACATGGTGTTCGTGCTGGATTTCAGCGGCAGCCTCGACAACACCGAGCTGAACCAGATGCTGGATGCCGTGAAGGCAGCGGCCCAGTCGCTGTTCCAGGGCACCCCGGGTGATGTGCAGATGCAGGTGGTGGCCTTCTCCTCCACCGCCCAGGCCTATGCACCGGTCACTTCCTATGCGGCCTTCGAGTCGCTGGTCAACTCGCTCAACCCGCTGGATGGCGGCACCCGGCCGTTCGACGGGGGCACCGACTTCACCGATGCCATCAAGGCCACCATCGCCAACTACGTGCCCCAGCCGGGCTGGAGCAACCAGGTGGTGTTCGTCAGCGATGGCAACCCCAACGAGCAGACCGGCACAGGCGGCAACGCCCTGGCTGATGCCACGGCCACGGCCTGGGCGCAGTTCATCGCCAACAATGGCCTCAACGTCACCACAGTGGGCGTGGGTAACGGCATCGATGACGGCAAGCTGCAGAATGTCGATCTCGACGGCAGCGGCACGCCGATCCGCGTCGGCACCTTCGACCAACTGGTGGATGCGCTGCTGACCGGCGTCAGCTCCGGCCAGGTGGGCGGCAACGTGCTCAAGGGCTCCGATGGCGTGGCCGGCACCGCCGACGACGACAGCTTCGGCGCTGACGGCAAGGGCGGTATCACCTCGGTGACCGTGAGCGGCGTGACCTACTCCTGGGACGGCAGCGATGCCACCGCCCAGCTATCGGTGAACACGGCGCTGGGCGGCAAGCTGCAGTTCAACTTCAAAACCGGCGACTGGAACTACACCGCGCCTTCCGGGTTGAGCGGCAATGTCTCGGAAGTGGTGGGCTACAGCATCAGCGATGCCGACAAGGACGGCGCCAGCGGCCAACTGACCATCAATGTGACGGCCACCAACGCTGTTCCGGTGGCGGTGAACGACACCTTCACCACTGCCGAGGACAGCCCGCTGACCCTCACTGCCGAGGGCCTGTTCGGCAGCGATGGCACCGGGCCGATGAACGACCGCGACAGCGACTCCGGCAGCTTCACCGCCATCAAGGTGACCCAGTTGGCGAGCAACGGTGTGCTCACCCTCAACGGCGTGGCGGTGACCCTGAACCAGGTGATCTCGCTGGCCGACATCAACGCCAACAAGCTGGTGTTCGTGCCCGATGGCAACGAGAACGGCGCGCCCTACGCCACCTTCAAGTACCAGGTGAGCGACGGTGCCACCTTCAGCAACGCGGCCACGGTGACCATCAACGTGACGGCGGTGAACGATGCGCCGGTGGCGGTCAACGACACCTTCAGCACCACTGAAGATAACGCCGTGACCATCACCACCAGCGGGCTGTTCGGCAGCGATGGCACCGGGCCGATCAACGACAGCGACAGCGATTCCGGCAGCTTTGCGAACATCAAGGTGACCCAGTTGGCCACCGATGGCGTGTTGAAGCTCGACGGCGTGGCGGTGACTCTGAACCAGGTGATCAGCCTCGCCGACATCGCTGCCGGCAAGCTGGTGTTCGTGCCCGATGGCAACGAGAACGGTGCGCCCTATGCCACCTTCCAGTACCAGGTGAGCGACGGCAGCCTGTACAGCAACAGCGCCACTGTGACTATCAACGTCGCGGCGGTGAACGATGCACCGGTGCTGGATCTGGATGCCAACAACAGCAGCGGTGCCAGTGGGGCCGATTACCGCACCAGCTTCACCGAAGGCCAGCCGGCGGTGGCCATTGCCGACCTGGACAGCCAGATCACCGACGTCGACGGCAGCACCATCGCCTCGGCCAAGGTGGTGCTGACCAACGCCCAGGCTGGCGATGTGCTCAGCGCCACCGGGATGCCGGCCGGTATCACGGCGGTGGTGGACACCAGCGTGGCCGGCAAGATCACCGTCACCCTCACCGGTGTGGCCAGCCAGGCCACCTACGAGACGGCGTTGGAGGCGATCCGCTTCTCCAACACCAGCAACACGCCGAGCACCACCCCCCGTGACGTGACGGTGACGGTGAACGACGGGGTGACCAACTCCAATACCGCCCACACCACCATCAACGTGGTGGCCGTGGACAGCGGGCCGGATGCGAAGGACGACGTGGCCAGCGTGGTGGAAGGGCACGGCCGGGACTTCAACCTGGTCTTCGTGCTGGACTTCAGCGGCAGCATCGACAACACCGAGCTGAACCAGATGCTCAGTGCGGTGCGCCAGGCGGGTGCCGAGCTGTTCGATGGCACCAGCGGGCATGTGCAGTTGCAGATCGTGGCCTTCTCCTCGACGGCCACCTCTTATGCGCCTGTCACCAGTGTGGAGGCGTTCTCGGCGCTGATTGCCAGCCTCAACCCGGCCGAGGGCGGCACCCGGCCGTTCGCTGACGGCACCGACTTCACGGCGGGCATCCAGGAAACCATGGGCGCGTACCAGCCGATTGCCGGCTGGAGCAACCAGGTGGTGTTCATCAGTGACGGCAACCCCAACGAGCAGACCGGCAGCGGCGGCAATTCGCTGGCCGATGCCACATCGACGGCCTGGAACAGTTTCGTCGACAACAACGGCATCAACGTCACCACGGTGGGCATCGGCAACGGCATCAACACGGCGCGTCTGCAGGACGTCGACCTCGACGGCCAGGGCTCGCCGCTGAGTGTCTCCGGCTTCGGCCAACTGGTGGATGCGCTGCTGGGGCAGGTGGTTGGCGGCGATGTGACCGGCAACGTGCTCAAGGGCTCCGATGGCGTGGCCGGCACTGCCGACGACGACAGCTACGGGCCGGATGGCGCGGGCTACATCAAGTCCATCACCATCGGCAGCATCACCTACACCTGGAACGGCGGCAGCACCATCACCCCGAGCAGTGGTTCGCCCATCAGCGGCAACCAGCTCACCGGGATCGACACGCCGCTGCACGGCAAGCTGACCTTCAACTTCGCCACCGGGGCCTGGAGCTACGTGGCGCCGGAAGGGCTCACCGCCAACGCCACCGAGCAGTTCAGCTACACCCTGGTGGACAGCGACGGCACGACGGACAGCGCCAACCTGACCCTCAATGTGATCGATGCCAACAGCCCGCCGGCCGGTGCCGACGCCACCCTGAGCCTGCTGGAGGACACCAGCCATGTGCTGACGGCGGCCAACTTCGGCTTCTCCGACAGCGAGGGCAACAGCCTGGCGGCGGTGAAGATCACCACGCTGCCCACGGCCGGCACGCTGCTGCTCAACGGCAGCGCCATCAGCGCCGGGACCTTCGTCTCGGCCGCCGATCTGGCAGCCGGCAAGCTGGTGTTCAGCCCGGCGGCCAACGCCAATGGCAACGGTTACGCGACGTTCACCTTCCAGGTGCAGGACAACGGTGGGACGGCCAATGGCGGGGTCGACCTCGACCCGAACCCGAACACCATCACGTTCAACGTCACCCCGGTGAACGATGCGCCGACCGCTGACATCAGCCGGCTCACCTACAGCACCGGCGAGAAGAGCAGCCTGACGCTCAGCGGCACTGGCATGAGCGTGGGCGATGTGGATGGCGGCAGCGACCTGCGCACCGTGACGCTGGCGGTGACCCAGGGTGTACTGAACGTCTCGGCGGGCAACAGCGGGGTCAGCAGCATCACTGGCAACGGCACGTCGCAGGTGACTTTCCGCGGCACCCTGACCCAACTGAACAACCTGCTGGGGGGGACCGACACCGGGTCGGGGGCGGCGGGGAGCATCTCCTTCCTGGCCAGCACCAACACGGCGGCTGCGGTGGCGCTGATGCTGATGATCGACGACGCCGGCGCCATTGGAGGCGGTGCACTGAGGGCAGTCGACAGGGCCACCATCAACGTCACCCCGGTGAATGACGCTCCGACCCTCACCGGGGATTCGCTGATCACCAACGTGGCTGCAGGGGTAACGGTGCCCGTGCCGGAATGGGCCTTGCTGTACAACGACACCGATCCGGACACCAGCACGCTGCACATCAGCACTGTGGGCAGTGTCAGCGGCATGACGGCGAGCCTGGCAGGAGGAGTGGTGAGCGTCACCGACAGCGGCGCGGCGGGGGGCTCTTTGAGCTACAGCGCCGAGTCGGTGGCCACCTCGGTCAGTCTGAGCCGTGACACCGACGGGGTGCTCGACGGCAACAACAGCGCCAACCTGCTGGTGGACGGCCTGGCGGGCGGGCACACCCTCAACGGCAATGGTGGCAACGATGTGCTGCTGGGCAATGACGGTAACGACACCCTCAATGGCGGCTCCGGCAATGACCTGCTGGTGGGCGGTTCCGGTGATGACTACCTGGATGGCGGCAGCGGCACCGACACCGCCGGCTACCAGGATGCCAGCGTCGGGGTCAACGTCAGCCTCGGCATCAGCGGCCAGCAGAACACCGGCGGGGCAGGGCTGGACACCCTGGTGGGCATGGAGAACCTGACAGGCTCGAACTACAACGACACCCTCACCGGCAACAGCGGGGCCAACGTGCTCAGCGGGCTGGCCGGCAACGATACGCTGATCGGCGCGGGTGGCAATGACACCCTCACCGGTGGCGACGGCGCCGACACCTTCAAGTGGCTGCTGGGCAACACCGGTACCACCCACATCACCGACTTCACCCAGGGTGTGGATGCGCTGGACCTGTCACAACTGCTCTCCGGGGAGCAGGCCAATGTGGGCAGCCTGAGCCAGTACCTGACCTTCAGCTTCGGCACCAACACCACCATCACGGTGGACAGCAACGGTCCCGGCAGTGGCACGGGTGGGCCGACCATCGTGCTCGATGGCATCAACCTGCAGGCAGCCTACGGCGCAGCCGACGCGGCGGGGGTGATCAGCGGGATGCTGGGTGACGGCACGCTGAAGACCGATACGGTCTGACGTGGGGCAGGGCCCGCCTCCCTCCGGGGCGGGCTTTTTCATGGGACCTTTGCCCCTATGTGAGCTAGTGGGAGTATTGGCACAGGGGGACGGGAGCCGGAAGAGTGCGGGGGAAACCGGAAGAGGCCGGACGACGCGGGATGTGGCTGGTCGGGAGGGGATTCAGTGCCAAAAGATGCGAAGAGTCACGGACTGCCGATTTCGCATCAGGATTTGGCACCGAGTGTTCGGTGGGTGAGTCTACGTTAGCGGTGTGAGTATACCAGGAACGAGCAGGGCCAATCCCTACACCATCCAGCCGCCGGCCCAAACCACGCGGCCAATGATGTGCAGCTCAGACAATCGATCCTTAGGGACCACCATCTCTTTGTATGCGGCGTTATGGCTGATGATCAGCACCGAGCCATCGAACTGGCGTTGCAGTCGCTTAGCGTAGAGGTGGTCATCAAGCATCACCACATAGACACCCTCACCCTCTAGGGTGTTGCGGTGCAGATCAATCATGACCGTGTCGCCATCCTCTAGGAGGCCGGTCATCGAATCGCCGTCTACGCGCAGGCACGCCAGGTTGGCAGGCATCAGCCCCTTCTTGCGCAGGCTGTAGCGGGTAAACGAAAGGTTCACCAAGACGCGACTGCGCTCGTTCCAGGCGCCACTGCCTGCACTACAGCGGGCGTCATACAGCGGGACGTAGGCATAGGTACTGTCATCTGTGCTGTTCGCCGCCTGCCCGCCTAAGTGTTTTTCCCCTTCACCCGCCGCAAGCCAAGCGATGCTGACCTTCGCTGCTCTGGCCATGAGCACAAGATTATCAGTACCAGGGAGCGAGCCCCCCAGGTACTTCCTCACCAAGCTATCGCTTATCCCGCACTCCTTTGAGAACGCCAAAACGGACCGTGAGCCAATGGCCTCCCTCAGGCGCTCGCTGAATTTTCCGCTTTCAGGCTCGGCGGCAGAGCTTGAAAGCGAGCATTCGTTTTTTTTATCCACTTTCAGGTTCGCGCAAGCGCTTGATTTATCTGATTTTTTCAAACGAATAGCACCATTTGAATGAATAGCGAACTTGAAACACGCTCTTTGGTGTTGATTTTCAAGCTCCATGGTTCTATGTTTATCCGTAACAGGCTGTTAGACGGCCTAAAAAAACCACCCGCCAAGATGGTTGTTACTGATGAACATTGCCGAAATGCCCCTCGACTCAGCCAAGCGCTGGGAGTGGATCAAATACCAGCTACGCGTCCATGACTGTCCGCCTGCCGAGCTGGCTCGCCAGCTCGATGTGACCGACCGGGCTATCCGTGCGGTGAAACACTCGCCGTATCCGCGCATCGAGCGCGCTATCGCTAAAACGCTAGGCGTGCTCCCGATAGAGCTATGGCCGGAGCGTTGGAACGCCGACGGCACACCTAGCCGGAAACGGCCAAACCGCGCGGAAGTGTTCCCGCGAGGTGGCGCCAAGGATAGCCGTTACTCTCCTGTTTCGCACCGTATAGCGGTCGGGGAGGCGTGAACGTGCGTCACGGAAAAGACGACCGGACCCTCGATCTGTTCGAGATTCCCCAGCCGGTGCTGGCCATTCCTGGCCAGGGCAACTACTCGGCCCAGGTGAGCGAACTGGTGGGCGAGATGCTCAAGGCGGCCGGGATCGACCGCTACGAAGTGGCCGCCCGCATGTCGCGCCTGTCCGGTGATGACGTGTCGAAAGCCATGCTCGACGCCTGGGCCAGCCCGGCCCGTACCGACCACAACCTGCCTTTTTACCGGGCGGCGCTGCTTGAAGAAGTGTGCGCCAGCCACCTGCTGACCAACTGGCTTGTTACTCAACGCGGTGGGCGCGTGGCCTACGGGCGCGATGCCTTGCTGGGTGAGTTGGGCCGCCTGGAGCGTGCCCGAGATGAAGCAGCCCGCCAGGCGCGGGAGCTTAAGCGTCGGATCGGGGGTGAAGCATGAGGCCCGCAGACCTCAAGCCAGGCGATTGGCTGATCATCCGTGCCCCGCTCGCGGGTCGGGATTACCGCGCGCAATTTGTAGAGCATCTGCCATCCCTGGGGTTTGGCGACCAGCCGTTGAATCGCCTGCGCTGCTCAGACTGGGCTGGCCAGCCTGGAGCAGATGACCAGGGTCACTGCACGTTCACTGACTCCGAACTGGCCCGGCATGGTCGTGTGCTGCTGGATGATAAGGACCTCTCCGTAACGGTTGATGAGCCCACCATCATCAGCACTGCGCTTATCGAGGCTGCTCAAAATCGTCGAGAAGTGAGTGCAGTTCGTCGGCTAATGCAACGAGTTCAGCGTGTTGGCCTGACTCCGACTGCTCTCCCTCATTCGCCATCCGCGACAGGAAACGACGGGCATGATCTGAGCGCAGACCTGGAACCCTCTGCACCTGCGCCAGGAGCCATGCAATGACGATTTCCTGCGCAAAGGCTCTCTCCTTCAGTTGCTCAATCTGTGCAGCGACAAGTGGCGGCAAACTGGCTAGTTGCCGTTCGTACTCCAGCTTGTACTCCTCTTCCGTCATTGGGGGGTCCTTGGTTGGCGTAGTTGGTGCCGGCCAACCTAACCGAGAAGTGCCCTCCTGCCTATACAGAGGTGGTGACCATGCGTAAGTGGTTCACCGCCAAAGAGTTGGCCGGCCTGCCTGGTTTGCCGGGCACAGTGCAGGGAGTCAACCTGCGAGCCAAGCGCGAAGGCTGGGAAGCACAGTTGCGCCTGGCTCAAGGTGGAGGCCAGGAATACAGCTTCGCCGTACTCCCCGCCGAGACCCAGGCCGCCCTGGTGGCGCGCCTGGTCCAGCAGGAGCAGCCGGCTCAGTCGCCTGCCCCGAGCGCCCCGCACACCCTGATTGCGCCTCAGCGTGACGGTGTTTCCGTGTCACGGCTGACCGACGATCAACGCGAGGTGATGGCCGCGCGGGTGTCGATCATTCGCGAGATTGAGCGCATGAGCCAGATGGTCAGCCAGCAGCGGGCCATCCTGACGCTGGTGGACCTGGCGCGCGACGGCAAGCTCAACCACTACCTGGCCAAACAGGTCGAGCGCGCCAACGACCGCAAGAACGCCGACCGCACCCTCAGCGAGCGCACCCTCAAGCGCTGGCTGGCGGACTTCCGCAAGGATGGCGAAATTGCCCTGGCGCCCGCCCGCCGCAAGCCCGACATGACGCTGCCGGTGTGGGCCCCGACCTTCCTCAAGCACTACCAGCGCCCGCAGAAGCCCAGCGTCGAGGCGGCCTATGCCGCCTTCAAGGTCGAGTATCCAGGCTGCCCCAGCATTCACGCCGTGCGGCGGATGCTGGCCAAGATGCCGCCGCAGGTGCGCGAGCAAGGCCGGATCGGCGCACGGGAAATCAAGTCGCTGAAGGCGTTCAATCGGCGCACGGCCGACATGCTCTGGCCCAATGACGTCTGGATCGCGGACGGCCACACATTCGACGCCGAGGTGCTCAACCCGCTTACCGGCCAGGTCTTCCGGCCCGAAATCACCATGGTTATCGACTGGGGCACCCGGCGCATCGTCGGCTTCTCCGTCAACCTGGCCGAGTCGACCCTCGCGACGCTCGACACCCTGCGCGACGGCGTGAGCCGGGTCGGCATGTACAAAGTGCTGTACGTGGACAACGGCAGCGGCTTCGACAACGCCGTCGTCTATGAGGTCAACGACCGACTGGGCGGCACCATCACCCACTCGCTGCCTTACAACTCCCAGGCCCGTGGCGTGATTGAACGCCCCCATAAAACCATTCTGGTCCGCCTGGCCAAGGCTTTCGACAGCTACATCGGCGCCGACATGGACAAGGAAGCGGCGACCCGCGTCCACCGCCAGTCCCGCCGGCAGATCGCCCAAGGATTGCAGCCGAAGCACATCCCCACCTTTGCGGACTTCTTTGCCGCCTTGCAGCAGGCACTGGACACCTACAACCACGCCCCGCATCGGGGGCTCCCCAAGGTGCGCGACCTCGAAAGCGGGAGGATGCGCCATCAAAGCCCGATGGAGTCCTGGAAGTCGGCGCAGGCCGACGGCTGGGAGGCCCTGAAGGCCGATGCCGCCGTGGTTGAAAGCCTGGTACGCCCGCAGGTGGTGCGCACCACCAACCGCGCAGAGGTGCGCCTCTTCAGCAGCGTGTACTTCCTGCGGGAGCTGGAGCCCCTGCACGGCCAGGAAGTCCGCGTTGCCTATGACTTCCGCGACGCCAGCCGCGTATGGGTCCACACCCTGGACGGCGAACTGATCGGCGAGGCGCAGCGCGATGGCAACGCCAGCCCCGCAATGCCGCAGAGCCTCATAGACCGCGCCACCGCGAAACGCGAGCAGGGCCAACTGGCACGACTGGTCAAGAAAGCCAAGACCGTGACCGGCCACGACGTCGAGCTGCACGTCGTGCCAAAGGCCGCGCCAGTTGCCGCGATTCCCGCCGAGCAGTTGGCCGAGGCCCGCCGGCTCGCCGCTGCCCCGGCCGACGCCTTCCAGGTGCCCGGCGATTCAATGTCCCGTTACCGCCTGTGGAAGCGCCTCGACGCCCGCGTCGCGTCCGGCGAGCTGCTGGACGACGAGGCCAGCCGCTGGCACCGCAGCTACCCCGACACCCCCGAATACCTAGACATCCTCGACATGTACGAATTCACGGCCGCCTCAACGGCCAACGCTTGACCAGGAGTAACGCACGATGACCACCAAAATCGCCCCCCTTACCAACGTCGGCCTGCTCACCAGCGCCATCAACCGCGCCATGCTGCGCCCCGCTGGCCTGCCTGGCCTGGTCGTCATGTACGGCCCCACCGGCTACGGCAAGAGCATCGCCGCCTCGTTTGCCGCCAACCGCCACCGCGCCTACTACGTCGAATGCCGCGAAGCCTGGACCCGCAAGGCTTTCTTGTTGGGCGTCCTGCGCGAGATGGCCATCACCCCGGCCCGCACCCTGTCGGAGATGGTCGACCAGATCGCCGAGCAGCTCAGCCGCAGCGGCCGCCCGCTGATCGTGGATGACGTCCAGTACCTGGTGGACAAGGCCGCCGCGAACATCCTCACCGACCTCTACAACGCCAGCCAGGGCACCATCGTCCTGATCGGCGAGGAACGTGTCCCCGCCAGCCTGGCCCGCCTGGAGCGCCTGCACAACCGGGTCCTGGAATGGGTGCCGGCCCAGCCCGCCGCACTGGAGGACCTGCGCGAGCTGGCCGAGACCACCTACCCCAACCTCACCCTGGCCGACGACCTGCTGGACGACCTCAACCGCCAGGTGCGCGGGTGCCTGCGCCGGGCGGTCGTCAACCTGTACCAGGTCCACACCCAGGCGCAGGCCGCAGGCGTCACCACCATGGACCTGGCGGCCTGGGGCAAGCGCGGCTGGTTCACTGGCGAGGCCCCGGCCCGGAGGATCGCCTGATGCGTACCGGCAAGCGTCCCGTCCACCTGTCCATGGCCGGCGGCCTGCTGCCCCGCCAGCACATGTGGCAAGCCATCCGTACCCTGGCCCGCAGCGACGTAGCACTCACCACCTACAACGTATCCCGCCGCAGTGGCCAGGATGATGAGGCGGTGCGCGACTACCTGCGGGCGCTGTGCAAAGCCGGCATCGTCGGCCAGGTGCGCGCCATGGGCCGCGACGCCCTGTGGGACCTGCTCCAGGATGAAGGTGCCGAAGCGCCGCGCGTGAACCGTCGCGGCGAGCGCCAGCCCCCCGAGGCCGTCGAATGCATCTGGCGTGCGCTGCGCATCCTGGGCGAGCTGAGTGCGGCCGAGGCAGCAGCACAGGCCCAGGTGGGCGGCGCCGCCATCACCGAAGGCGCCGCCCGCGTGTACCTCCAGGGCCTGGCCCTGGCCGGCTACGTCAGCCGCGAGGGCGGCATCCCAGGCAACCCCGCGCGCTATCGGCTGATGCCTGGCCGCAATACCGGCCCGCTGCACCCCATCTACCAGCGCAGTACCTATGAACAGGTCTACGACCCGAACCTCGACCAGGTGGTGTGGGCCAAGGGGCAGGACAGCCTGGCGGCTTTGCGTGCTGAGAACCGACGCATGCGCGAGCTGCTGGCGATGGTCGCGGGTCGCGGGCTGTCCCCCACGCTGACGGAAGGCGAGCTGGCCGACATCGAGGCCGCCCTTGCGCAGGGGGACCGCCCATGAGCAGCGCCGCCCGCGTCGACCTGTCCGCCTGGGGCGAGGTGCCCCCGCAGTGGATCGCGCTGCTCGCCCGCGAGGTGGAGCGCAGCACCCGCAGCCGTGTGGCCGAGCGTGTCGGCATCAGCCGCACGGCGGTGACCCTGGCCCTGCAGAACCGCTACCCGTCCCCCAGCACGGCGCGCATCGAGCGCCGCGTCCTGGAAGCCCTCGGCCGTATCGAGTGCGTCGCCCTGGGCGAGGTCATCGACAGCACGCAGTGCCAAAGCTACCGCGACCGCCCCGCGCCGACCCACAACCCGCCCGCCATGCAGCACTGGCGGGCCTGCCAGCACTGCCCACACAACCCCAACTGTACGGAGAAGAGCCATGGCCGCCACTGAGCCCCGTCCCCTTGTCGTGCTGACCAGCGTCCTGCGGGCCAACCTCGCCCAGTTCAACGGCGCCGCCCGCGAGTTGCAGCGGCTGGGGGTGCGCATCGGCGCGTTCCACCCCGTCGAGAACCGCCTGGAGGTGGGCCCGGCCGACGGCCGCTGGCTCCTGGAACAAGGGCTGATCGTCGGCGGCTTTCAACGGCACCCCAGCGCCGGCAGTACCCGATACAGCGTTCTGTTCCGGGGCGTAACCCTGGAATGGCGCGAGCCTATCAGCTACCGCGACACCATGCATTGAGCAGGAGAGACACACGATGCAATCCCCCGAAATTCAACCCGGCTTGTGGCGCGACGCCCAGGGCCGTCTGGTCCCCATCGAGATGATCAAGGCCATCGACCAGGAGCGCGACCGCCTGGTACGCCAACTGGTGGGCCGCGCCTACGAACTCAACCAGGAGCTGGCCCAGTTCAAGGCCGCCGCGTTCGGCGATGTCGACGCCTTCGTCGACCTGAGCGCGGAGCAGTACGACGTTCACCTGGGCGGCAAGAAGGGCAATGTCACGCTGGTGACGTTTGACGGCAGTTACAAGGTCATCCGGGCCAAGGCCGACAGCATCGTCTTTGACGAACGCCTGCAAGCGGCCCGCGCCCTGATCGATGAATGCCTGGCCGACTGGACCGAGGGCGCCCGCCCCGAGGTCACGCTGCTGATCAACGACGCATTCCGCACCGACACCAAGGGCGAGATCCGCACCGCCAGCGTCCTGGCCCTGCGCCGCTTGGCCATTGAGGACGAGCGCTGGAAGCGCGCCATGACCGCGATTGGCGAGGCCTGCCAAGTGGCCAGCACCACGTCCTATCTGCGCCTCTACGAGCGTGTAGGCGATACCGACCAGTACGTCCCCATCAGCCTGGACATCGCCAAGATCAATCCGCAGGAGGTGCATTGATGCGCATGCTCATTGCCCGCGTGCGCGCCGCAGCAGGGGGCGCGTATATCGCCACAATCCCCGGCACCAAGCTGCGCGCCACCAGCACCCAGGATGCCCGCTTTGCCGCCCAAGCCGTCGCGCGCAAGCAATTCCAAGGGGCCGAATCCATCACCGCGACGCTTCAGGTCCGTGACGACCAGGGCGTCGAGCTGTGGCAATGCCGAGTCGAGGTGGAGTGATGCGAACCCATATCCGCAACTTCCACGACACCACCCGCGACGAACCCATCGCCCACAGGACCGACGTGCACCGCCGCGAGTCCGACCGGCTGGCCGCCCTGACGGCCGAGTTCCTGGCCCGTGGCGGCGCAATCGAGCGGGTCGGCTTCCAGATGAGCGACAAGCCGCAGACGTTCGTCATCAGCCCCCACCTGCCGCAGACGGCGGAAGAGCGCGATGAGCCGCCGCCCCCGGTGGCCGAGGTGATCCGTTCGGCCCAGCCCGAGCGCAGCCTCTCAGGTGACGACCTGCTCGCATCGAGAGTGATGGCCGAGGCTGCCCTGGGGCATGCCCCCAAGCGCATCGCCTTCCGCCTGGGGCTGACCGAAAAGCGCGTCCGCCAACTGGCCCGCCAGTACCACATCCAGTTCAAGAGCCAACGATAAGAAGGAGCCGCAAATGGCCAAGTTCGTATTGACCATCGAGGACACCAAGGCGGGGCAGGTATCAGTCACCGTCGACAAGAGCGAAGCCCCCATTTCCATTTTCGGCCGGGCAACCAAGGCCGGCGCCCTGGCAGTACAGCTGCAACAGCTGGCGGAGGTGGAATCCGTCATCTCCCGTGTCCCGGTCTGCGCCCTGATGCCGGCCGCCCACACCCTCCATTGACCAGGTAGGCCGAGGCACGAAATGGAACAGAAAGATTGGGACGACCTTGAGGCGCAGATGGCGAGCCCGTGGGGGTGCATGAAGCTGAGGTGCGACCAGTACGAGGTGACGCTTGCTCAGGAGGCCGATACCAAGGGGCGCAAATGGACAACGACTGTCTACGTGGACGGTTTTTTCAAGGGCGCATGGTGCTACGCCAACGACAACGGCGAGGCAGAGCACGACGAGGCCCGGCGCTTCATGCGCAAGGTGAGCCGCGCCGTGTATAGCGCTAAGCAGGTCGAGTCCTGGCGCAAGGTCTACGGCAAGAGGGAGGCAACCAAGATGGCAGCCAAGCGCTACGTGTACTTCCGCCCGGACTGGAGCAGCTTCAACAGCCTGAAAAAGCACCTGCTGGCCAACAACACGAGCATCGAGCGCATTCACTGAGCGAAACCGCCCCGGCCAAGCCGGGGATGGTCTGCCGGGCGTGGTGGCCCGGTACTGATGAGCAGCCAGCATGAGCACACGAGACGACAAAATCCGGCGGCAGGACGCCCTTCGTCAACAGGCGAAGCGCGACCGCGAGGCCGCCCATCGCGCTGCCGTAGGCGCCGAGCGGACATCGTTCATCACCTACCGCAGCACCCGTGACGATCTGGAGCAGATGCAACAGGTGGCGGGAATCGAAGAACGCGACGAGGCCATCACCTTGGCCATTCGCTACATGGCGGGCCTGGCCCGCCGCGACCCGGAGGCCTACCTGGCCGCCATGGACCCAAGGAATCCGGTATGAGCGCCGCAGCCCGAAAGATTCAGATCGCCCGGCGCCAGTTGGGTATGGATGACGACACCTATCGCGCCATGCTGATGCGCACCGTAGGCGCAACGACATCCAAGGGGCTGACGCCCCGGCAGATTGGCCGCGTGCTGGCCGAGCTGGAGCGCCTCGGGTTCCAGCCCACCAGCCCCAGGAAGGCGCCCGCAGGCCGCCAGACTGCCGAGCCCGCCCCCGAGCGTGCCGCCCTGATCGGCAAGATCAACGCGCAGCTTGCCGAGGCCGAGCGCACCATCGCCTACGCCGACGGCATGGCGCGGCGCATGTTCCAGGTCGAGCGCGTGGAGTGGTGCGACCCCGACCAGCTGCGCCGCCTGGTCGCCGCCCTGGCCTATGACGCACAACGCCACGGGAGGACCCGGTGAACATCGAGAGCGCCCGCGACCTGCTGCCGTCGGCTGTCCAGCGCATCGCCGATGCGGTGGGCCTGGCAGCCGCGCTGCGCCTGGTCGAGCAACTGGGCGGGACGAGCTGGTATTTCGCCCAGGGCCATGGCCGCCACGGACAGGCCCGCGTCGCGGCCCTGGAGGAAATCGTCGGCGAAGATGCTGCCCGCCGGCTCACGTTCCTGATGAATGAGCGGGAGGTCGTCTACATCCCCAAATGCGACAAGGCCATCCGCCGATTGCGTGATGCCGAGATACACCGCCAGTTCGACCAGGCCGTGCGCGAGGGCGTCAGCACCAACACCGTCGTCAATGAGCTGGCCCGCACCTACGAAATCAGCGACCGCCAGGTCTGGCGCATTCTCAAGGTCGCGCCCCTGGACCTGCCCGGCAGCAGCGACCTGACCCCCGATCTGTTCGACTAGACCCCGCAGTTACTGACCCCCGTCAGCTAATTTTCCCGCCCCTCTGCCGCCGATCATGGCGGCATGAAACCTCAAGACCACCCCTCATTCCGCAGCCCCCGCGACTACGCGGCCGCCATCCTGGCCGAGCCGTCGAAGGAGGGCCGCGTCCGGCTCCTGGAGCGCTGCCCGGCTCACTGGCGTGAGCAGGTGGAAACCCACGTCCGCGACGCCTGGGGCCGCCTGCAAGCGTTCCAGAAGTACCGCAAGGCACGGCATGAAGCCGCCCGGCAGAAGCCCCCCTCCGCCCCACGTCAGGGCGTACTCAACAGCGTCACCAACCACACCCGCTCGGCGCCGGAGGTGGGCAATCGCTACCTGTCCGCCCTGCGCGCACTCGTAGGAGAACCCCATGGGAATTAAGGCGCGCCTGCTCGCGGCCGCACTCACTATCGCCACCCCTCTGGTGGGCTATTTCGAAGGCCGCAACCTGCTGGCCTACCTGGACCCAATCGGCAAACCCACCATATGCGACGGCTGGACCCGTGGCGTCCGGCTGGGCGACCAGGCCACCGACGCCCAGTGCGACGCTTACACCCGCAAGGGCCTGGAGGAAGCGGCCGACGTCTTTGCCCGCTGGGTGCCCGAGGAGGTCGCCGACAGGCTGTCAGCCAAAACGTTGGCCGCTTTCCTGTCGTTCATCTACAACGCCGGCCCCGGCGCCCCTGGCGTCAAGGACGGTTTCGTCTGGCTCAAGAGCGGCCACCATTCCACGATGCTGCTGCACCTGCAGGCCGGCCGCGTGGCCGAGGCGTGCGCCCAGCTCAGCAACTGGACCAGCGCGGGGGGCCGCAAGCTGGGCGGCCTGATCAAGCGCCGGGCGGCTGAGCGCGCACTGTGCGAGGGCGGGCTATGAGCGCCTATAGCTCCCCGCTGTTCAAGGTCGTGCTCGGTGCCGGCGTTGCCATGTTGGTGAGCTGGGCGGCCCTGTCCGTATTGCGGGATGCCTACGACATTGGGTTCGCCAGGGCCAAGGCCGAGGGCGAGGCGGCGCTGGAGAGGCAGCGCGCCGAGCACAGCCAGGCCGAAGCCGAGCGTGCCCTCCAGGCTGCCGCCGATGCCAAAGCCGCCGCAACCGCACTCCGCGAGCAGACCCAGCGCGCCGACCAGATAGCCGCCCGCCTGGCTGACCAGCAGCGGCAATACCGCCAAACCACCGACCGACTCACCGGAGAGATAGCCCGTGTTAACGACCTCTACCGGGCGGCGCTCGACGCGCCGCCTGTGCCTTTGCCTGACTGCCGTTTCACTCGTGGCTTTGTCCGCGTGTGGAACGAAGCAACCGGCGCCGCAGTGCCCGCCGCCGCCCCCACCGATCCCGGCAGAGCTGCTGAAGCGGCCGCCGACGCCGGAGCCGCTGACCAGCTCGACGCCGGCATCGGCCGCGCCGATCTGCTGCGCCACCACATCCGCTACGCCGAGCAGTGCCGCGCAACCGCCGCACAACTCGGCGCCCTGATCGACGTCCTGGAGGACCACTGATGCAAATGGAATTTACCCAGGCCGTGGGCTGGGCCATCTCGCTGCTGGGGATTTTTACCACCCTGATGTTCGGCATCGTCCGGCTCCTGCTGACCCAGATGGAGCGGCGCCTGGGCGAACGGTTCGCCGCCCAGGAGAAGGAGATCGCCAAGCTCGCCCAACTGGAGCGCGAGTTCCTGCGCTTCCAGGCCGAACTGCCCATGCAGTACGTCCACCGCACGGACTACGTGCGCAACCAAACCGTAATAGAAGCCAAGCTCGACGGTCTCCGGGACAAGCTCGAAGTCGTCCAGCTCAAAGGAGCCACCAACCATGATTGATATTGACCTGGTGAAGGCCCGCAGGGAGTCCATGCGCTGGTACATCCTGCTGACCCTGAACAACTCCCGCCCGGTCGACCCGCTGGAGCACCTGGTACTGACCACCATCCAGGGCATCTTCACCGACGCCACCCAGCTGGAGGTCCGCCGCGAGCTGGACTACCTGCTGGACCGCCGCCTGGTCACCCTCGACAAACGCCCGGACGGCGTCTGGATTTGCGGCCTGACCCACTGGGGCGTGGACCTGGTCGAGTACACCTCCGATTGCCGTGGCGGCATCGCCCGCCCGCCGCGAGGCTGATGCCATGCCGCCGCGCAGCAAGGTCGGCGCCCTCCCGGCTGAGGTGAAAGCCTGGCTCGACCAGGCCCTGGTCGAAAACAACTTCAGCGGCTATGAAGCCCTTTCGGCCGAGCTGGCCGAACGGGGCTACAGCATTGGCAAGAGCGCGCTGCACGCCTACGGGCAGACGTTCGAAGACCGCCTGAGCCGTCTGCGTATGGCCAGCGAGCAGGCCAAAGCCGTCGTCACCGCCGCCCCCGATGAAGAGGGTGCGGTCAACGAGGCGCTGATGCGCCTGGTCCAGGAACACCTGTTCAACCTGCTCATGGCCGAGAACGGAAAGGTCGACCTGCCCAAGGTTGCCAAAGCCGTGGCCGAGTTGGGGCGCGCATCCGTGGTCCAGAAGAAGTGGCAAGCCGAGGTCAAGGCGCGGGCGGAAGTCGCCGCCCAGGCGGTCGAGAGAATCGTCCGCAAGGGCGGCCTCAACGCCGAGACCGTCAACGAGATACGCCGGCAAATCCTGGGGGTGGCCGCGTGAAGCTCAAGCCGCAGCCGCTCCAGGAGCCTGTCCGTTCACCGCTGGCAGACGTCATTTCCGTGGGCCAGGTCGTGGACGTGCCGGCCGTCTTGCTGGACTACCAGAAGCGGTGGACATCCATCCGGGCCCCACTCAAGGTTGGCGAGAAGTCGCGCCGCATCGGCCTGACCTGGGCCGAGGCGGCCGATAACGTCCTGGTCGCGGCCAGCTCGACGGCGGCCGGCGGGATGAACGTCTATTACCTGGGCTACAACCAGGACATGACGGTCGAGTACATCCAGGCCTGTGCCATGTGGGCGCGGGCTTTCAACTATGCGGCCGGGGAGATCGAGGAAGGCATCTGGGAGGATGACGACCCCGAGCGCCATATCAAGACGTACTCCATCAAGCTCCCATCGGGCTATCGCATCGTTGCCCTGACCAGTCGGCCGTCCAACCTGCGGGGCCGTCAGGGCACCGTCGTGATCGACGAGGCCGCGTTCCACCCCGACCTGGCCGAGCTGCTCAAGGCGGCCCTGGCGCTGCTGATCTGGGGCGGCGAGGTTCACGTCATCAGCACGCACAACGGCACCGACAACCCGTTCAACGAGCTGATAGACGAAATCCGGGCTGGCAAGCGCCGGGGCGAGTTGTTCCGTTGCACCTTCAAGGAAGCGGTAGCGGACGGCCTGTACCGACGCGTTTGCCTGCGCAAGGGCATTCCCTACGACGCAGCGAACGAAGCGGAGTGGGTGGCCGGCGTTTATGCCACCTACGGCGACGCCGCCAAGGAAGAGCTGGACTGCGTGCCCTCCCAGGGTGGCGGAACCTACCTCAGCCTTGCCGTCCTGGAGCAGCGCAGCCGGTCGGGTGTACCGGTGCTGCGCCTGGCCTATGCCCCGGAGTATGTGAAGACCGCCGAACACATCCGCCTCATGGATAGCCTGGCCTGGTGCGAACGTGAAATTGCGCCGCTCTTGGCACAACTGCCGCCGGGTGCCTGGACGTATTACGGCATGGACTTCGCCCGCAGCGGCGACCTGTCCGTTATCTGCGTCCTGGTGCAGGACCAGGACACCCGCAAGCGGGTCGCCTTCCTGGTCGAGCTGCGGGGCGTGCCGTTCAAACAACAGGAACAGATTCTGTTCTTCATCGTGGACGGGCTACCGGGCTTCATGGCCGGCGCCCACGACGCCAGGGGCAACGGCCAGCAGTTGGCCGAGTCGGCGGCCGTGCACTACGGCCACGAGCGCATTGCCGAAGTGATGCTCACCGAGGGCTGGTATCGCGACAACATGCCGGGCCTCAAGGCCGACCTGGAGGACGGCAGCCTGTACGACATCCCGGCCGACCGGGACGTCATCGGCGACCTGCGCGCGTTCCGCGTCATTGGTGGCGTTGCCCGCATACCCGACACCCGGACCACCGACAGCCAGGGCAAGCGCCACGGCGACGCCGGCATTGCCATCGCGCTGGCCCGCTCTGCCGGGCGGATGGAGGTGCGCGCCTACGGATACGAGAAGGTCGGCCCCAGCAACGCCGACCAATTCGACAACGACGACGAACCGGCCCAGGGCTGGAGCGTTAGAGGAATGCTCTGATGAACGAACCCCAGATCCTGGACCAGCACGGGCACCCGATGCGCCGTGCCGACCTGCTCCAGGAAGTCATCCACGCCAGCGTCATCGGCGCACAGATGGCGTACAACAACGACACCGTCGCCACCACGCTGGACCCCAGTCGCCTGCGCTCCATCCTCCAGGCGGCCGCCACGGGCGACGCCCGCGACTACCTGACGCTAGCCGAGGAAATGGAGGAGAAAGACCCGCACTACGCCTCCGTCCTGGGCACGCGCAAACGTGCGGTATCCGGCCTACCCGTCGCCGTGGAAGCCGCCAGCGATTCGCCCCGTGACCGAGAGATCGCCGAGGCAGTGCGCCACCTGGTGGAATCCCCCGCGTTCGGCGACATGCTCGATGATCTGCTCGACGCCATCGGCAAGGGCTATTCGGTCGTCGAACCCATCTGGGAATACCGGGATGGGCAGTTCTGGCCGAGCCGCTACGAGCACCGCGACCCCCGGTGGTTCCAGTTCGACCGGGTGACCGGCAAGCGCCTCCAGCTGCTGGACGGCACCGGCCAGGGCCAGGAGTTGCCCAAGGATCGCCTGGTCATCCACATGCCGCGTCTCAAGTCCGGCCTGCCGATTCGGGGCGGCGTGGCGCGCCTGGTGGCTGTTGCGGTCATGTGCAAGGCATTCAGCCAGAAAGACTGGATGCGCTACGGCGAGTTGTATGGCATGCCTCTACGCATAGGCC
Organism: Pseudomonas sp. ENNP23; assembly: GCF_001728945.1. Lineage (NCBI taxonomy): Bacteria > Pseudomonadati > Pseudomonadota > Gammaproteobacteria > Pseudomonadales > Pseudomonadaceae > Pseudomonas > Pseudomonas sp. ENNP23. The sequence continues at coordinate 181,281 of NZ_LYSP01000004.1, read as the reverse complement.
GCTACGGACCTGGTGCGAAGTCTGACGACATCGCCGTGCTACGCCGGGCCGTCACCCAGCTGGCCAGCGACGCGGCCGCCATTATGCCGGACAGCATGCGCATCGAGTTCCAGGAGATCGCCAACGCGGCCGGCGGTGCCGAGTTGTTCGAACGCCTGGCCGAGTGGCTGGACCGCCAGGTGTCCAAGGCGGTCCTGGGCCAGACCATGACCGCCGACAACGGGTCGAGCCAGAGCCAGGCCAACGTCCACAACGAAGTGCGCCGCGACATCCTCAAGGCCGATGCCAAACAGGTTGCCACCACCATCAATCGCGACCTGGTCCGGGTGTTCGTCACTCTGAATTTCGGCCCGCAGAAGGCCTACCCGACCGTAACGCTCCAGGTAAGCGAGCCGGAGGACCTCAAGGCGCTGGCCGATGCCCTGGCCCCATTCATTGACCGGGGCCTGCCCGTGGCGGCCTCCCACATCCTGGACCGTTTCGGCCTGCCCGCGCCCGAGAAGGGAGTCGCCACGCTCCGGCCCGCCGGAGCGCTGCCGGCACTGCCCGCCCTCAACCAGCAACGCCCCTGCACCTGCGCATCCTGCGGGGGCGGCCGGGTGGCGCTCAACAGCGAACAGCAGCGGGACGCCATCGACGACCTGGTCGACGACGAATTGACCGAATGGCGCCCGCTGATGCGGCCCGTGGTCGATCCCCTGGAGCAGTTGGCCCAGCGCTCCGCGTCGTTTGAAGAGTTCCGCGCCGGCCTGGCCACGCTCCTGGACGAGATGGACGACGCCGACCTGGTGGACGCCCTGGCCCTGGCCGCCTTCAAAGCCCGCGCCCTGGGCGACGGAGGCGGCCCGCAATGAGCGCGACGGTAGAGACGCCGGGGCCCGTACCCCGTGAGGCCCTGGACTACCTGCGCGCCAAGGGGTACGAGGTCGGTTTCGACTACCGGGACGTCTGGCAGGAGGAACACGCCATCGCCTGGACCGTGGCCAAGGCCATGCGCCTGGACATCCTGGAAGCCATTCGTTCGGCTGTGGATGAGGCCATCCAGGAGGGGCTGCCGTTCCGCGAGTTCCAGGGCGGCCTCCAGCCGCTCCTGGAGCGCCTGGGGTGGTGGGGCCGCTCGACGATGCAGGACCCGCTGACGGGTGAAGAGCGCGACGTCCAGCTGGGCAGCCCGCGCCGGCTGCGCACCATCTACGACGTGAACCTGCGCACCGCCCAGGCGGCCGGCCAGTGGGGCCGCATCCAGCGCACTAGGGCGACTCATCCCTATCTGATCTATGAACTAGGGCCCAGTCGCGAGCACCGGCCGGAGCACCGGGGCTGGGCTGGAATCATCCTGCGGGCGGATGACCCGTGGTGGCAGTCCCATTTCCCGCCCAATGGCTGGGGCTGCAAATGCCACGTTCGCCAGCTAAGTCGCCGCGAGGCTGAGCGATTGCTCGCGACTGGCCGTTACCTGAACGCCGCTCCCGACCTGGGGCAAATGGAGTACGTCAACGAGCGCACCGGCCAGGTCGTCAGCGTGCCGCGTGGCATTGATCCGGGCTGGGACTACAACGCCGGAGAGGTGTCCAGGCTGGCCAGGGCACAGCAACTCCTGGAGCAGAAAGAGGCAGCCGCTAAAACGCCCTAGAAGGGGCCTCGCGCTTGCGAGGTGCGGCGACGGTATGCGGTAGGGGAGAAATCGTTTTCTAACGCCCATCTAACGCGATTTGGGCGGATAGGCAGGGGCTAGTCAGGCTGGGAAGGAGCGGCCAGGCACTCCAGCGCGAACTGGACGCGATAGTCGGCTACGCGATACAGCGGGTCGGACTCATCGCGTAGGTAGTTCCGAAAGCCGGTCCAACTCATGCCCAGCAGGTCAGCCGCTTTGCGCTGGCTGACCCCGGCCTGATCGATTAACCCGCGCAGGTAGCGCGGGTCTGGGTTGTGGTTGGAGGCGTCAGGCTTCCTCATTTTGCCGAGACCTTTCTATTTACTTCCCCAGGGAAAACGCCGTCCGGCTCATCAGTAAAAACGAGCTTTGAGCCATCAACGAAAATGTACTCATGGCTGCCACTGCCGAACTCACCGACCGCTTTATCGCTGGCGCACTCACGAATTGCCCATGACTCAACGTTTTCAGCGAAAGGGCCAAACATTCTGATGAGTTCCTGGGCAATGCTGTTGCCGTTGTTGGGGGCAGTGACGTTGAAGTTGTCCATGATGTCGCTCCTTGATGTCGCCTCGCCGTAGTGGCTGGCATGGGCTGTAAGATGCTGGATAACAATGTTACCCACAAGTGCCGCTTGTCGGTTTGCTTCCGGCACAGCGTCCCGCCTATCCCCGCCGTGAGTTACTGACCCCCGTCACCTAATCCCCACCCCCTGCCGCCGCCGAACATGGCGGCATGAAAACAGCAGCCCCCCACCTCCAAATCGAACGCGCCGCCCTCTGCTCCGAGCTGGGGGCCGGCGTTCCCGAATGGGTCGAAGTTCTACCGCCCGGCCCGGTCATTGTTGGCCGTGACGGCCGCCGCTGGACCTACGACGCGGCCGACGTTCTGCGCAACACCCTGGCCCATAGCCAGGGCGCCGAGCTGCCGTTCGACTACCTCCACGCGACCGAGCTGCAGGCGCCCCAGGGCAACGATGCCCCGGCGGCCGGCTGGGCCCTGGAGTACCGCATCAGCGAGCGCGGCGCCATCGAGGCCCGTGTCGACTGGACATCACGCGCCGCGAACAGCATCAGCGCCCGCGAGTACCGCTACGTCTCGCCCGTGTTCCTGCACGACGACGACGGGCGTATCGCCAGGTTCAGCTCGTTCGGCCTGACCAACAAGCCGAACCTCACCCTCAAGGCCCTCAACTCTGAAACCACCCCGGAGAACCACCCGATGGAGCTTGCAGAAGCCATCAGGGCAGCCCTCGGCTTGCCCGAAAACGCGACGGAACAGGACGCCGTCGCCGCCATCAACGCGCTGAAGGAGGCCCAGGCCGTGGCCCTCAACAGCGAACGATCCCCGTCCCTGGACAAGTACGTCCCTCGCGCCGACTACGACGGCCTGATGAAGCGCGCAGAGAACGCGGAGCAGCAGCTGCAGGCGCACAAGAAGTCCGAGCTGCAAACGGCCATCAACGCCGAGATCGAGGCGGCACTCACGGCCGGAAAGATCACCCCGGCAACCCGCGCCTATCACATCGCCCAGTGCCAGCAGGAAGGCGGCCTGGAGCGCTTCCGCGAGTTCGTCAAGGCCGCGCCCTCGGTCACCGAAGCCGTGCTGCCGAACAAGCTGCCCGAGCAGCAGGACATGGCGCTCAACGCCGAACAGCAGACCGTCGCGCGCTGGCTGGGCATGAGCGACGAGCAGTTCAAGAAGCACATCGAAGGAGTCAACTGACATGCCCGTACAGATCACCCCGGCGATTCTCGCGCCGTTGTTCCAAGCCTATCGCGCCGAGTACCAGAACGCGCTGGCCGAGGCCGCCCAGGATACCCAATGGGCGCGCATTGCCACCCTGGTGCCCAGCAGCACCTCCGGCAACCTCTACCCCTGGCTCGGCCAGTTCCCGCTGCTGCGCGAGTGGATCGGCGACCGTGTGCTCAAGAAGATGGCCGCGCACGGGTACACCATCACGAACCGCAAGTTCGAAAGCACCATCACCATCGAGCGCGAAGCCATCGAGGACGACCAGGCCGGCGTGTTCCTGCCGATGTTCAAAGAGATGGGCCGCGCGGCTGCCTATCACCCCGAGTCGCTGGTGTTCGAAGCGCTGGCCGCCGGCTTCACCAAGCCCTGTTACGACGGCCAGAACTTCTTTGACACCGAGCACCCCGTCTTCCCCCGGGTCGACGGCACCGGTGACGCCGCCTCAATCAGCAACATGGACGTACCGGCATCCAACCCCGGCCCGACCTGGTATCTGCTGGACGACTCCCGCGCCATCAAGCCGATCATTTTCCAGGAACGCACCAAGCCGGAGCTGACCAGCAAGACCAACCCGAACAACAGCGACCAGGTGTTCAACCAGGACGTGTTTGTCCACGGCGTGCGCTACCGCTGTGAGGCTGGCTATGGGTTCTGGCAGATGGCCTACGCCAGCAAGCAGCCGCTGACCCCTGAGTTCTACGGCAAGGCCCGCGCCGCGATGATGGGCTTCACCGCCGACGGCGGCCGCCCGCTCAAGATCAAGCCGCGCCTGCTGGTCGTCCCGCCGCAACTGGAGGCCCAGGCCCGCAAGCTGCTGGTGAAAGACGAGAACGGCGGCAACGAATGGGCCGGCACCGCCGAGCTGTTCGTATGCGACGAACTGCGCTGATCGGGGGCCGCCGCAATGACCATCCGAATCAAGGCAAGCCGGGGCGTCTACCGCCGCTGTGGCGTCGTGCATTCCACCAAAGCGGTGGACTACCCCGACGACGAGTTCACCCTGGAGCAGCTGGAGACGCTCAAGGCCGACCCGGTGCTGACCGTCACCGTCCTGGAGGGCGACGCCGTGGCGCCGCCTGGCCCGGATGGCGGCCCGCCCCAGGGCGATGGCCAGGGTTTGCCCGCCACCTCGCCTGGTGAGGGACCGGCTAACCCCGGCACGACCGACACCACCGCGCCGGCCCAGCAGAACGCAGCAGGGCCAGCCAAGGCGACCGGGAGCGGGAGCAAGGGCGGTGCCAACAAAACCGCCAAGGAAGGGGGCAAGTAATGGCCTACGCCACCCGCGAGCAGTTCATCAGCCTGTACGGCCTGGACGCCGTGCGGGTGGTGGCCGACCGCGACCAGGACGGCCAGCCGGATGACCAGGTGATCGATGACGCCCTGGCGAACGCCGCCGGGGAAATCGACAGCTACGTCGGCGTCCTGCACCGCCTGCCGTTGCAGGTGGTGCCGCCGGCCCTGGTGCGGGTCTGCGGGGATATCGCCATGTACCGGCTATCCCAGGACGGGGCCCTCACCGAGGACAAGCGCAAGCGCTACGAAGACGCCGTGTCGTTCCTGCGCCGCGTGGCCGATGGATCGGCCAGCCTGGGCCAGCCCACGCCGCCGGACGAGTCCAGCGGCCTGGCGTATTTCGAGGCACAGCCGGCGCGGTTCAGGAGGTTGCTGTGACGGGCGTAGCACTGCGGGCAAACCTCGCAGCCGACCCGCGCGTCGCCCGCTACCTGGACCGCCTGGCCCAGTTCGACGTGGAGCCGCTCCTGGAAGGGCTGGGCGCCGAGGTGGAGTCACAGACCCGGCGCCGCATCCAGAGCGACAAGACCAGCCCCTCGGGCGAGCCTTGGGCGGCCTGGTCCCCGCAGTACGCGGAGACCCGCCACGCCGGCCAGAGCCTGCTGCAAAGCCTGGGGCCGCTGCTGAACAGCATCAGCTACCAGGTGCAAGGCAACAGCGTGTTGACCGGTAGCCCGATGGTCTACGCGGCGAGCCACAACTTCGGCGACCCGGAGCGCGGCATCCCGCGACGCGAGTTCCTGGGCGTCGAGGGGCAGGACTTCGAGGACCTGATCGGGATCTGTGAGGACTACCTGGAGGCACTGACAAATGGCTGAGCTGACCGCATCCGGCGTGCTGGCCGGTGTCGAGACCTGGGTCAAGGCGCGTTTCGATGCGGCCGCACTCCCGGTGGAGGTGAAGCTCCACGGCGGCCGCTTCAGCGTTGCCGACCTGGAGCGCTACGCCACCACCACGCGGGCTTGCCGCATCGCCCTGGAAGGGCTGCGCCCCAGCGTCAACGGGCAGGGGCACCTGGTGTGCTCCGCCCAGGTGGTCCTGGTGGCACTGGCCGGCGACCTGGGCCGCGCAGGCAGCCGGGCGCTCAACGTCCTGGACGTGCTCGCCCCGATCCTGTCGGCGCTACCCGGCAGCGACCTGGGCCTGCCGTTGGTGGACAGCATCAACGGTAAAGACGTCAAGGCCGCGAACCTCTACCACGCGGCCCTTGACCAGAAATCCACCGCTGCCTGGGTCATCACCTGGCCGGTGCAATTCAAACACCCACGCGTCCGTTAGGAGGACCGCATGACTACTGAAACCACCGCCCCCGAGGCGGACAAGAACGTGAAAGTTCTCATCACCCGCGAGCAGGGACACCGCCACGCGGGCACCAAGTACGCCAAGGACACGGTCATTTCCGTATCCGAAAGCGATGCAAAAGCCATCGTTTCGCTGAATGCCGGCGAGATCGTCAAAGGGGGCAAGTAAGCCATGGCAAACGTGACAAGCGTGAAGGTCTACAAAGGCGTAGGCATCGTCAGTGCCCGCCGCCTCGGCATCCCGAACGCGCTGATGCGCGACCTGGGCGACTGTGAGCAACTGAAGATCGCCCACCGCAGCAACTCCACCGCCTGGAAGCAGCACCGCAAGCCCGGCGGCGGCAACCTGGCCCGCCTGGACAACCTGGAAGGCGTTGACCTGACAGTCCAAATGCAGGAGTGGCTTGAGGACAACTTGGCCATGGTGACCCAGGGCGGCCTGGTCACGTTGGCCGAGGAAACCGTCAGCGGCGAGGAAGTTCTGCTGATGCCGGGCAGTCTCGCCCGCACCGAGTTCCCCGGCGCCAAGAGCCTGGTCATCACCCAAAAGGCAGGCTCCACCCCCATCCCCCTGAGCGAGGTCGAGGTCTCGGCCGCGGGCGTTCGGGTCAAGGCCGGCAGCACGCTGATCACCGCGCCGACCCCCGCACTGCTGGCCTACATCTCGACGGCGGCCACCCGCCTGGAGGCCCTGATCGAGCCCGGCGCCGAATACGAGATCGTATTCGACGGCCTCAACGAAGCCGACAGCGGCCGCCCGGTGGTGGTGACGTTCTGGCGCTGGAAGGCCCCGCCGGCCGAGGAACTGGCCCTGATCGACGCCGAGAACCCCGGCAAGCTGCTCGCCAAGGGCGAGGTGCTGGCCGACCTGAGCCGCCCTGCCGGTGAATCCCCGTTCTACCGCGTCGACCTGCTGTAACCCCCCACCCACTCACAACCCGCCGGGCCGCACAGGCCCGGCGCCTGGAGCCCATGACATGGCAATGACCAAGACCAGCAAGACCGGCATCCAGTGCCGCGAGCTGACCGTTGCAGAAATCCGCGATTGGCTGAAGAGCATGGAGGCCAGAGCCGTGGAGCCTGACCTGGTGCGCGACAGCCTGCTGCCCGATTTCACCCTCGACGACCTGGAGCGCATGACCAACGCCACGGCCGAACAACTGGGCGGCATGACGCCCAGCGAGCTGCGCGAGCTGGGGGAGGACTGCAAGGCGGTGAACCCGGATTTTTTCGACCTACGAGAGCGCATCGGCGAGGCAGGGCGCCAAGTGCTGGTGAGGCTCTCCGGCGACTTGAACGAAACGCCGCCTGCCTGATCCGCCACGGACACACCGGCTTGTGGGCGTATCCGTGGGGAACGTGGGAGGCGGCGCTGGATGAGGCGATAGAGGCGGCCGAAAAGGCCGAGAGGGGGCGGGACTAGGGAATTACTGGCGGGGCTTATTTGACCGCAACCCCGGAAGGCCCGCCGCAATCGCAAACACCCCCAACAGGACTACCGCAACGACAAGCGCGCCGAAGATTGTGCCCCCGAGTTTGGGGACAAGCAGCGTAACGAGCGTTAGGACGATAGCAATTTGGTAAATCTTCATGACCGATGTTCGCCTCTCAATATCCGTTGATGCCAGCCAGGGCCGCAACACGTTGCAGCAGTTCCAGGCGGGCTATAAAGCACTGATCAACCAGCTGCGCCAACCACTTGGGCGCATCGCTTCCCTGCGCGAGCTGGAAACTAGCCTAGTCGACAACGAGCGCCAGCTCAATGCGACGCGCCGCCATCTATCCGATCTGGCCAGCGAGATGCTGGCGGCGGAACGCCCCACGCGGGCACAAATCCAGGCCTACCGCGCCGCCAGCCAGCAGGCCGATGCATTGCAACGCAGCATTGCCGGGCAGCGCCTGGAGCTGGCCGAGCTGAGCCAGGCCCTGCGCAGTGCCGGCGTCGACACCACCCGCCTGGCCGCTGAGCAGAAGCGCCTGGCGGCCGAGCTGGATGCCACCCAGGGCCGGGCATCAGCCCAGGCCGAACGCATCGCCGGGGCCCGCGCCGCCCTCAACGTGCGCCCCCACGCCGACATCCGCCAGGAAATCAACGGGCTGACCCAGCAGTATCAGCTCCTGCGCAACAGCGGCACCCTGACCACGGGCGAATTGCTCCAGGCCAAGGTCCGCCTGCGCGAGCGTGTCGCCGAGCTGAAGACGGGCACCAATGGCTGGGCCAAGTCCCTGGGCGAAGTCCGCATGCAGGCCGGCGTCGCCGCCGCATCCATGGGCGCGCTTGCCTACGGAGGCTCCAACGTCTTGGGCTTCTATGCGAAGTTCGGCCAGCAGATGGCGGCCGTAGATTCCATCACCGACCTGAGCCGCGAGCGGTTCGCCCAGTTGTCCCAGGAGGTGCGGCAGCTCAGCGTCAACATGGGCAAAGACGCGGCCGAGTCGGCCGCCGCCCTCAACGACATTCTGTCGTCCGGCGTCGACGAGAAAGACGGCATCAGTACCCTGGCCCTGTCCACCAAGGCAGCGGTGGCGGGCGTCACCGATACCGCCACCGCCGCCCGTGGCGGTCTGGCCGTGGTCAACGCCTACGGCGAGGGCATCGAGAACCTGGGGCTGCGCTATGACCAGATGTTCCTGGCCGTGCGCGACGGCGTGACCACATTCCCCGAGCTGGCGAACTTCATCGGCGACGTGCTGCCGACTGCGAAGGCCGCCGGGGTCGGGTTCGACGAGGTGTCGGCCGCCATCGCCCGCATGACCATCGCCGGCATCCGCACCCCGCAAGCCACTACTGCGCTGAAAGGCGCCATCAACGCCCTGGCCGCGCCGACCCCCGAGGCCCAGAAAAAGCTGGACGAGCTGGGCATCAAGTGGCGCGGGTTGTCTGGCACGCTCCAGGACATCGCCGCCCGCAAGCTGGGCCTGGAAGCGATGCGGGAAATCATCCCCGACGTCGAGGCCCGTACCGCCGTACTGTCCCTGACCCAGGACATCGGCGCGCTGAATAGCGAAGTTGCGGCGATGCGCGGCGCCAGCGGGGCCATGGATGCGGCCTATGCCAAGATGTCCAACACCCCCCAGGCCGACCTCGACAGGTTCAACTCAGCGGTGGGTGAGCTGAAGCTGAGTCTTGGAGAGACCGCTACCGCGTTTCTCCCGGTGGTAAATGGCCTTACCGGCGTACTCCAGTCATTCAACGCCCTGCCACAACCCGTCAAGTCGGGCATCGCAATGTTCGTTGCCTTTTCGGCCGGGCTTGTAGCGCTACGTACTACGCTGGTCTCCCTCGCCAACCCCCTGATGCTACTGCGCGGCCACCTCTCCCAGGCACCTGGTGCAGCGGGCGCAGCCTCCGCCGGCCTGGAGAGTTTCGCCGGCACCGCGCGCAACCTGCTCCCGCAGGTCAACAACCTGGCCGACGCGTTCCGCCTGCTCAAGGGCACCCTGGCCCTGGGCGTGGTGACCTGGTCGGCGGGCAACGTGGCTGAGCTGTGGGAGCTGCACAACCGCGCCATGCAGTTGCGGCAGGACCAGATCGACTACCGCAACTCCTTGAACGAAACCATCACCACCACTGCGAAATACGCCGACGCGGTGATCCTGCCGGCCAACGCCGTGGCCAAGCTGAACGAGAAAGAGAAGAAGGCCTACATCGAGCGCCTGCGCCTGGCCGAGAACCATTACCGCAAAGTGGCTGAGCTTCAGAGCCGGGACGACATGGAGAAGAACGGTCCGGCAGCAGCCGTCTCCCAGGAAGCCCTGGCGGCCCAGCGCCGCGCCAGTGAGTTCCGCAAAGCTCAGACCGACATCGAGGACGCCCAGCGCGCCCGCGAGGGTGCCGAGACGCGCCACCGCGAAGCCCTGGCCAAGATCAAGAACGACCAGCGGGCCCAAATCCAGAAGAGCCTGGCGGCCGAGCTGCTGCTCTACGAAGAGGCCAACAAGAAGCTGGAGGCCGCCAACAAGGCGGCGGCCGAGGCGATTAAGAAACGCGTCGAGGTGAACAAGGAATTCGCCCAGCTCGCCCAGGACCTGGCCGCCCCCGAGAAGAAGGGACCGGCCACGCTGGCCGACGTCACCAAGCTGAAAGCTGATGCACGCCGGGACGTCCAGGAAGGCAACTCCGCCGACGCACTGCGCAAGACCCGCCAGGCGGCGGCAGTATTGCGCGAGCTGAAGGAAGCCGGCGCCAACACCTACGGCTATTCGGGGATCGCCAAGGAGCTGGGGCAGATCGCCGACCAGGCCGCGCGACTCGACGAGGTCAAAGCAGACGCCGAGCGCGCCAACGCCCAGGCCTCGGTCGATAGCATCAAAGCAACCATGGACGACCTGCTGGCCAAGGCTGAAGCGTTCAAGCGGATAGACATCCAGTTCAACGGGTTTGAGCAGTCGGCGGCCGCCCTGGAAGCCCAGGCCGTGGCGCTGGCCGAGCGCATGAAAAAGTACATGACCATCCCGGTCAACTACGTGGGCGCCGACGGCAAGGCCCAGGAGGCCGCCAACAAGAGCGCGGGCGAGATCATGGCCCCCGCGCCGGTCAAGCGCGCTGCTGGCGGCTGGATCGACGGGCCGGGCTCGCCCACCAGCGACAGTATTTCCATGCTCGGCTCGCGCAATGAGTTCGTGCTCCAAGCGCGTGCGGCCCTGCGCCTGGGCGCCTCCAACCTGGAATACATGAACCGCACGGGCGAGTTGCCCGCCAGCCGTGCCGCCCTGGTGCCAATGATTCCGCAACTGCCCGAGAGCTTCGGCCGAATGGGCGAGCGCCAACCCCTCAACCTCGCCATGCCCTGGGGCGGCTCCTACGCCCTGGAGGGGCCGCCATCTGAGGTGGCCCGCTTCCAGGAGGACCTGGAGCGCGTCCGCACCAAGTACCTGGGAAGCAAGCGATGAATGACGTAACCCCCCTGATCCTCGGCGGCATCGTGCTGACCAAGGATGACGGCCCAGTCCGTCAGAGCTATGCCCCGGTCGACGGCGGCAGCACCGAGCTGCGCATGGCCGACGGCCTGCTCATCAAGCAGACCCATTGGCGCCGGATGGTCATCAACACCAGCGGCACGGGCTACATCGATCCGCCGTGCGCCTACCTGGATTATTCCCAGCCCATGGAGCTGTGGTGCATCCAGCCGCTGTCCGCGTGGGGCGCATCGAACGTGTTCGAGCTGCCGCCGGAGGCAGCACGCCGGCCCGACGTCGAGCCCTGGGCCTGGGCCTGGGTAGACGGCAACTGGCGCGATGCGCCGGTAACCGTCCAGGACCGGGTGGCCACCGTGGCCCCGGTGCCGGGCGCCCGCCAGTACCGGGTGTTCTGGCTGCCGCGCTTCACGGTCTACACCAACGGCCCCAGCAGCGAGTTTGACGAGACGCGCGGGACCTATGACTGGTCGTTCGAAGCGAGGGAACGCTGATGCTGTTGAACTCCGCGACACTCAACAGCGGCGTGCTCAATGGCAGCGGCCGCAAAGGGCGCGCGCCGGTCATCATCAGGCCGGCCGACAGCACCCGCTGGCGCCTGCGCCTGGTGATCAACGGCCTGGACCTGTCCAACCGGCTGACGGGCTCCGTCACCATCGACCGGGAGGCCGGCGCGGCCCGCGTGCTGACGCTCAACCTGGTGCCCGAAGCTGGCCCGGTCGACCTGGACGCACTCACCGGCAAGCCGGCCAGCCTGTGGCGGCAGCGCCTGGAGGGGGCGGTCGTGGTGGCCGAGCAACTGCGTTTCGTCGGCGTCACCCTGCGCCCGCGCTACAACCCGGCATCCGGGGTGCTGACCATTACCGCCAGTTGTGACCTGCAGAACCGCGTGGAGCTGATGACGCGAGAGCAGATCGATGCCCTGGTGCCAGGCACCTGGGCGGCCGGGGTATTCGGCGAGTTCTCCAGCCACTGGCAGTACGCCCAGGACCGGGCATCAACCCGCCCCCAGCACCTGGACTGCGCCCCCGACGGCACCCTGCGCGTTACGCCCTGGGCGGCAGCGGCCGTGCCGCACTTCGTGTTCCCGGCCAACGCCGTGATCGATGGCTCGCTCGATGTCCAGCCCGCCGACGCGTCGCAGTTGGTCAACCAGGCCGAGGTGGTGGTCGAGTACCGGTTCACCCGGCTACGCCACCGCGAGCACCGCTACGAATGGTCGAGCCCCACCGGCAACTTCTGCGCCTGGTACGTGCGGACCTACGAACTGCCGACCCATACCATGCTGACCGAGGCCCTGGAGCAGGCGGACTGGGACGTCGTCGGCACCTGGAGCAGCACCGACCTGCCGCCCGATCTGATCAACCCGTGCGGCATGGGCGGGGCCTGGTACAACGCATTCACCGACGACCCGCACATGCTGTCGTTTGGCGTGTCCGTGGCGCGCAGGACCGCGCAGACCCTCACCGAGAAATACACCTTCACCCTGAAGGCTGCCGGCAGCGTCGCGGCATTCGGTGAACGGCCAGCCCGTGAGCGGTACAGCGATGACGTCGAGTACGACAGCCGCAGCTGGGAAACCCTGCCCGCCAACACCCGCCCGGCCGACGCCATCCAGGACGACCTGGGCGACTGGATCATCGACAAGGACGACGGCAGCCGCCGGCAGGACGTACTGAGTACCGCCCTGTCCCGCGAGTGGGTCGAGATCCTCGACAGCCACCGCCGCACGCGCGTCGTATTTGGCACACCGATAACGGATGACGTGTTCGACACCGTCCATACGGTACGCGTCGAGGCCATGGGCACACGCGCCCAGGGCCGCCTGGCCCGCGTCCAGGAGGAGTGGAACATCGACGCCGGGTCGGAGATCGCGACGCTCGAAATCGCCATCAGCCGGGGCGGCAATGCCATCCAGGGCAGCCCCCTGGTCCCGCCAGCCCGGCCCCACTTCGACCTGGGCGCCGCGCCGCCGGCCGTCACCGTGCTGGCCACCCAGTTGGGCGGCGACACCCAGAGCCCGCCCTACCGGGAGGAACTGGACGGGTTCGCGGGGAATTACTCCGTGATCCTGCCGGGCTCCGAGCAGTGCCCCCGGCGGTTGCAGATCACCACCCCTGACATCGAGGCCGCCTACCGCGACCCCAGCGACGGCGAGGCGATTGCCCTTTACCTGATCGACATTCCCACTGACGAACTTGTGACCGAGGCCCTATGAGCGATTCGGACCTTCTGCGCACACTGCGCGCCCTGGCCGGCAACGATGGCCGCAATGGCCTGGGCCCCCTGGAGCCGCGCGGCGCCCTCACAGGCAAGCGCGTGAGCGTTGCCTACACCAAGCCCAAGACCGGTGGCGGCGGCATCGCCGGCCCGCTGGTGGAGCCCGACGCCAAGCAGCGTGCCTGGTGGCCCAACGGGTACGCCAGCACCGATGCCCTGCTCGTCCTGCCCGCCATCAAGACCCTGGTGTTGAAGGACGCCAACGGCGAGCGAGTCGAGGTCCAACTGGCGGACATCTCGGCGGTGACGCCATGACCGCGCCCGTCTGGGGCTGCCCTTACCACGGCTTGGTACGGGGCTGGCAACTGACCTTGCCGAACGGCCGGACCATCAAGAACCGGTTCTTCGCCGATGGCGCCATCGGCAGCGTGCTGGTCCGGGTGCCCGGCGTGCCCGAGGTGACCCGTACCCCCGACGAGGCCGCCTCGGATACGGCCCTGGGCTACCAGTGGCGCAACGCGGCGGCGCTGGTCCTGGGTGCCGAGGGCGGCCGTTTGCTGAGGATCTGGGGTTGGAAGGGCATGCGGGGGAGCCTGCTGTACACCCGTGGCGTCGGGCGCACCTGGCTGGCCGCCTTGGGGGATACCGGCAGTGATGACGGCCAAACCCTGAACGGCCCCCTCAACCTGGCCCCGTTCGGGCGCTTCGGCGAGGACGACGAGCCCGCCCACGACGTGCCGGTGACCCTGGAGGGCTACACCGCCGACAAGCCCTTTAGCGGCATGACGGTGTGGGACATCACCGAAGACGGCTCGCGCGCCGTGCTGGGCTGGTCGCAGGGCTCCGAGCGATTTCTTTTCATGCAGCCCCGAGGCCCCTTTGCCGAACTGCTCATCGAGGGCGATGGCCAGGCCAGGCCATTCCGCGCCAGCCTGCGCCGGCTCAGTGGCTACGAGCAGGCCGCCCGGACTGAAACCATCGACAACATGACGGTGTTCAGTGGCGTATGGGGTTGGCGGTTCCCCAAGACCACGCGCTGGGTGCCGTCCGGTGGGCCGTGTGATTCATGGGAACTGCGCTGCGAGGGCGGCGATATGTTCCTCGACGCCAACGGCATCCCATCGCTCAACACTCCGGGCGTCACCATTATGCAGGGCAGCCGCAGCGCCACGGTCCACGGGTACGCCCTGGGCTACTGGTACGAAAACGGCGCCCTCCAACCCGTGACCCTCGACCTGGAGTATCGCCAGGTGGCGGGGTTCGACATGAACGGCACCGCCACGGCGCTGACCCCGTTTGTGGAGCTGCGCGAACAGGCCCTGTCCCAGGAAACGGGCAGCTGCGGGTTTACGGGGCAGTACACCATCGAGCACGGCACGTTCCAGTTTAACGGCCGGGTCGCGTCTAGCATGGTCGAGGAGCTGGTCTACGTGCTGCGGGTCGGCGGCGTCGAGCGCGACCGCCGGACGTTACGTTTCACCTACGACAACGAGCTGACCATGGACGCCACCGGAGCGGTGGGCTTCCTGCCCGGCGGCTACGGCCGCCCCGGCCCCCAGGTAGCCGAGTTGCGGCAGCGCTGGGCGCTGAGCATCGACGGCGAGACCATCGACCAGGCCGAGGACGTCGTCGGCGGGCTGGGCTTGGAGCTGGGCGGCTACTACGGGCCGAGCGGCGACAACCTGTCCATCGACGAGCAAGGCCGCTTCGGTGAAGGCAACCCGGAAAAATGGCTGCTCGATGCCGCCCGCCGGGTCTTCACCCTGCCCATGCGCGCGCCCTCCAAAACCTACAGCTGGCAGTGCTGGGCGCACTGGTGGAGTAACCACCTGGTATGCCTGCTGGAGGCGTTTGGAGTCATCAACACGACGCGCGAGCGCCACCGTTACAACTTCACCGCCTACCCCGGCGGCGTCGACCAGGTGCGCCGGGATCTCCCGTATCCCAATCCCACCGAGGGCAGACCCCCATCGCTGTACGGGGCCATTGATCCGTTCACCGGCCACTACGTCCTCGGCGAGCTGGAGCCCGTCGTCTACATCTAGGAGTCATCCCGCATGAAACCGAAGTTCATCAACAATTGGGCCACCAAGCTGGTGGCTGAGCTGGACGCCAGCGCCGAGAGCATGACCGTGGAGCCGGCCAAGGCCGCCGCCCTGGGCAGCCTGGCCGGCGGCTACTACGTACTGACGCTGTGCCAAGAAGACGCCAGCGACGACGACAGCGGCGAGATCGTCAAGGCGGTGGCCGTTGCCGGTAGCGCCATCACCCTGCAACGCGGCCAGGAAGGCACCACCGCCAGGGCCTGGCCAGCGGGCACCCGTGTCTATGCACGCTGGACCGCCGGCACCGCTCAGGCCCTCCTGGACGCGGCCGCAGCCGGAGGCGGCGGATCATCCAGCGCCTACACCATCACCGCCCTGTGGGGCGGCAGCGAGACCACCGCAGGCGGCGAACTGGTGGGGCTGTACCCGGTCGGCGGCGACACCAACACCCCCGGCCAGACCGACCGCTATGCGTACCTCCTGGAGGAAGACATCGGCAGCAGCATGGGCCTGTTGCCCGGCTACCTGGTCGGGCGGGTGCTCACAGCCGGCGCGGCCGGCGGCGCCCCTGTCCAGGTGCTGGTGGGCGGCACCTGCACCCTGGCGGACCTCAAGGCCAACACCGCCGCATTGCCGGCCGGGACGCTGGACGATTGGGTCGGCGCCCCGGTCTGCCTGCTGGGCGGCGGCGAGCAGTCATTCGCGGTCACCGTGGGCGCGGCCTACCTGAACGGGCGCGGCCCCGACGGCGAGGCACCCGCCACGGCCGAGGACCTGCGCGTCGCCACCATTCTGGTGGTGGGCTACCTGACCTCGGGGCAGGACCAGGGGACCGTCACCCTCCACCCGCAGCCCATCCTCATCGACCTGGCCGGCGGCGGGGAGAGTGGCGGGGAGAGTGGCAGCGGTAGCACCATCAGCGCCGCCGACCTGCTGCGACCGGGTGGCGTGGAGCTGCAACTGATGGGCAGCCTCGCCGCCCCCTTTGCCCTGCGTGCGCTCAAGGCCTCGCCGGCCCCGCCATCCGGGCGTGGCCGCTACGTGCTGGAGCGAACCGCTACCGGCTACGCCTGGCGCCGCGCAGTCGACCCGCTGGGCACGCCCTGGGTGGACGCGATGACGGCCCGGTCCCGAACGGTGGTTCCAGACGTGTGGGGCGGCTGGTGGGCGACCTGGCATGAAATGGAGTGCGGCTACGCGGGCGGCGGGTTTGCCATCAGCGAGCGGGTGATCCAGCAGCACCACTACCTGAACGACACCACGGCGGACACCCTGGTCGTCCAGCTGCCGGCAGGCTTCAACGACACCGTCCGCACGGCTTACAGCGACAACGGCATCAACCAGCTGGGCGGCTATCCCGACCTGTTCGTCGAGGTGACCGTCACGGCCGGCAACGCCAGGACCTGGCGTTTCGAGCCCGCTGCCGGCGCCTCGCTGTACCCCGCCGGGCCCATCGAACTGAGTGCCCCCGGCCATCACGCCCGATTCCGCTGCGACCCCCGGACGGGTGTCTGGTACGCCAGCGGGAACTGGAGCTAACAGCATTTAGAGAACCAAGAGAGGGCGACGGCCGCAGGTGATGCGAACACCTACGGCCGACGCCAACCCGCAGAGATAGCCTGCAAGCCAGCCTAGGCCCTCCCGCTCGCGCGAGCGCCGGGGAGCCTACCCGAAACAAGGCATTTTTGCAGGATGTTTGACATACGTTGTGGCGGCTGCGGCCGCCTTCTAGCCCGCGCGAGCGGCAGCTACACCCTACAGATCAAGTGTCCGCGTTGCCGGACACTCAACCACCAGAAGGCCGAGAGCCTCCCAGCCGACCGCCCAGAGCGGCTAAAGCAAGGCTGAGAAATGAAAGTACAAACGAATGACCTGATCCTGGGCGACTCCCTAAAAGTCCTGTCAGGTATGGCATCTGAAACATTTGATGCGCTGGTAACAGACCCTCCTTACTCCAGCGGTGGTCTTCACATCGGGGCAAGGCAGCAAGTCCCGTCATCGAAGTATCAGCAAGGATGCTCCCAGTCACTGCACAGGGAGTTTTTAGGAGACCACCGAGACCAGCGTTCCCACATGCTTTGGATGACGCTCTGGCTATCGGAGTGCTGGCGGCTGCTCAAAGACGGTGCGCCGGTTTGCCTGTTCTCCGACTGGCGCCAGCTTCCAATCACCACTGACGCGCTTCAAGCGGCAGGATTCTCGTGGCGCGGTATCGCCGTGTGGGACAAAACGGAAGGTGTGCGCCCTCAACTCGGCAGATTCCGCGCTCAGGCTGAGTACATCGTATGGGGAAGCAAGGGGGGAATGCCGCTTGATCGCAAGGCCCCCGTTCTTCCGGGGGTTATTAGAGAGTCAGTCAGGAAGGCTGACAAACACCACATGACCGGTAAGCCAACTGAGCTAATGAGGCAGGTCGTCAAGATATGCGAGCCAGGCGGCCGAATCTTGGACCCCTTCGCGGGCTCAGGAACAACGCTTGTAGCGGCTGCTTTGGAAGGCTATCAGTGGGTCGGCTGCGAACTGACAGCTCATTATCACAAGGTGGCTCGTGAGCGATTGAGTGCGATAGGGCAAGCGCCATTGTCCATGCACTAGATAAGTGCCAATCGTCGCGCAATAAACTCGCCTACGCCTCACCCTACAGCAGTGCCAAATGGCGCGTGCCGTGATGCCAAGTCCGACGCGCGCTTACACCCTATCAGCCTGCCGCTTTCCGTTGAGAAAGGGAGTCGTTCCCCGAAGCGCACACTGGACTCTTTTGGGGGCCGTGAAAGTGGGGCAGGGACACTGCCCCTTCAGGAGGCCGAGCGGAATCGTCGTGAAACGCAGCGAAGCGGAGTAAGAGCCGAAGGCTGGCCCGAAGGGCGAGCGAAGCGAGTCAAGGGGGTGAGCGACATGGATGTCGCGAGAGCGCTGTCGGGCCAAGGATGGCCCGTCGAGTGGGCGGCACCCCGCCGTACCCCTGGAGCGACGATGTAGCGAGGGAACCCGACGCAGTCGGGTGGGGACGCCTAGTTCGTATGCAGGGGCAAGTTTTTTGGTTCCTTTTCACCGGGCTGGCGATCCAGCGATTGGAAAAGGGACTCGCCCGGGAGGGCGAAACGAAAAATACCCGCAGAACTCGGTAATCAGCTTGGCCCTGAACACATCAGTGATTCGGTATTGGATGCCCCTGCAACGTCCGAGGTCGCAATGCCGCATGGCGGCGGATATCACTTCCATGACCTGAGGGTGAAGTCGATGGTCTACGTACAACGAGACGAACGGGGCCGGGTGCTGCGGGTGGAGCACGAGGCCTTCCCGGGGATGACCCACCGGGTGCCGGAAGCCGACCCGGAGGTGCGCAGTTGGCTGGCGAGCCGCTCGCTGCACGAGCATCTGCTGTCACTGCAGCATTCGGACCTGGAGCTTGTACGGGTCATCGAGGACCTGGTGAACGTGCTGGTGGACCGTGGGGTGATGCGTTTCACCGATCTGCCCGAGGCCGCGCGCAACAAGCTGCAGCACCGGGCCAGTACCCGGGCGCAGGTGGAGGGGCTGTCGGGGCTGGTGCCGGATGATGGGGCGTTGCCGTATTGAGGGCAGCGGTCTATTCCTGCCGCTGCTCCCCGCTGAAGCGCAGGGTGGCCCGGCAGCGCCGGCAGAAGTAGCGGCGCCCTCTGCCGACCAGGGCGTGGCGCTGGGGCGAGAAGGGGAATTCGCCGTCGGGGCAGGCGCACAGGTAGATGAAGCGGTTCACCGTGCGGCGCTGCACGTCGTAGCTGTGGCAGCGGTTGGGCGGCAGTTCGTAGACGCCACGCATGATCAGTTGCCATTCCTCGCCATGGGGCTGGATGCGCGGGCCGAACAATTGATGGGCGACCAGATGGGCGACTTCGTGGGCGACGGTCTGGCGCAGGAAGTCTTCGCGGTTCTCCCGGTACAGCTGCAGGTTGAAGCGCAGGCGGTTTTCGGTCAGGTGGGCAACACCGGCCTTCTGGCCGCGCAGCTTGAAGCTGACCTCGGGGCGGGGGAACGGGCGTTGGAAGAAGGCTTCTGCCTGCTGGTAGCAGGCTTCGACGCGGGCGTGTAACTGCTCGGGCATAAGGGGCACTCCAGAGTGCGGCGATTATGCCCAAAGCGGTGGACGCCTGCTGCGTTCTCCTGCCGAGTGGCGGGTGTGCCGGGAGGCGAAAACAGAAGGGCCACCTTGCGGTGGCCCTGGTCGGGGTGGACGGGTCAGCGAATGTAGACCGGGCCGACGCCCATGCCCCAGAAGATGACAGAGGCAGCAATCATGGCCACCAGCACCACCAGGCCTACCGCCAGCACGGAGCTGGAGAAGAGGAAGCCTTCGTCCTTGGGGATGTTCATGAAGGTCGGTATGCCCACGTACAGCAGGTACACCGTGTAGCAGATGGCAGCAGTGCCGATGACCATGCCCAGCCACAGGTGTGGGTAGAGCGCGGCCAGGCCACCGATGAACAACGGGGTGGCGGTGTAGGCGGCGAACACGATGCACTCGGTGAGGGTGGGCGAGGCGTCGTAGGTGCGCGCCATCCAGTGGATGAAGGCGCCCATGACGGCGACGCCGACGAGCATGGCCAGGTAGGACAGCACCGTCATCTGCAGGGCGCTGGCGGGTGTGAGCAGTACAGGGTCGCCGTCGCCGATCGCCCAGCCGACCTGGGTGGTGCCGATGTAGGCGGAGACTGCAGGGATGGCGGCGAGGATCAGGATGTGGGTGAGGTACATGTGACTGATGCTTTCTTCTTCGCCACGAATGTCCTGCCATTCCTGATCGGGATGGGTGAAGAGCCCCCAGACGTGATGGATCATGCTGAACACCTCCTCTCTTTTTATGAGACCGCCCCCTGTTCGGGGCGCGGGGTGCGGGCCTGCCAGTGGGCTGGGCCTGCGACCTTGTGTCGCAGTATAGGGCAGGCTGGAGGCCCCGCTGCTCGGGGCTTTAGAGCAAATCGCGCTTAACCCTCAGTGGTAATAGCGTTGCAATATTTCCATCGCTTTGTTGATCGACTGCAGGCGGCTGGTGCTGCCACCCCGGTCGGGGTGGTGCAGGCTGACCAGTTGCCGGTAGCGGCGGCGGATCACGGCGAGGTCCAGCGGGGCCTCGGTGTCCAGCTCGAACAGCTCCAGGGCGGCGCGCTTCTCTTCGCCGCCCTGCATGCGCGTCCAGAAGCTGGCCAGCAGGCGGTCGACGTCGCGCTCGGTGGTGTCGCGCAACTGGTTCATGTCCAGGTAGTAGGCGCGCAGCGGGTCGGACGCCTCCAGGGCGGCTTCGCCGGCCTGGTAGGGCAGCAGCTGGATGTGCAGGGCGCCTATGGCCAGCCAGCCGCTGCGTTCGGCCAGCAGGCGGTCGCGCAGGCGGTAGAGGGCGTTGAACAGCAGGAAGTGGGTGCGGAACAGCACCAGGTGGTCGTTCAGGCCGAGCTGGGGGATGTGGGTGCTGTGGCCGGCCTTGAGCCGCTTGATCAGCTCGAATTCGCCGAGGCCGTCGGGGGCGGCACGCAGCAGGTCGAGCACCTGGTCGGCGAGGTCCTGGTTGGGGTCGAGGTCGTGATTCATCGGGCGAGCCTAGCAGGTTGCACTGCACTCGGAATGCGATGGGGGCCGCAAGTGGTCGCCCGGGCTCTGGAGGGGCTGGGGCGGCGCGTGCTTTGTGCGTAAAATGGCCAGCTTTTCGCATCGCACCCGGACTCCAGAGCACCATGGGCACCCTTTCGGTCAACCAGAACAAGCTGCAGAAACGCATCCGCCGCCAGGCCGGCGAGGCCATCGCCGACTTCAACATGATCGAGGACGGCGACAAGGTGATGGTCTGCCTGTCCGGCGGCAAGGACAGCTACACCATGCTGGACGTGCTGCTGTACCTGCAGAAGGTCGCGCCGATCAAGTTCGAGATCGTCGCCGTGAACATGGACCAGAAGCAGCCGGGCTTTCCCGAGCACGTGCTGCCGCAGTACCTGGAGTCCATCGGCGTGCCGTACCACATCATCGAGAAGGACACCTACTCGGTGGTGAAGGAGAAGATCCCGGAGGGCAAGACCACCTGCTCGCTGTGCTCGCGCCTGCGCCGGGGCACTCTTTATACGTACGCCGATGAGATCGGGGCGACCAAGATGGCGCTGGGGCACCACCGCGACGACATCCTGGAGACCTTCTTCCTCAACATGTTCTATGGCGGCACCCTGAAGGCGATGCCGCCGAAGCTGCTGGCCGACGACGGACGCAACGTGGTGATCCGCCCGCTGGCCTACTGCAACGAGGCGGACATCGAGGCCTACTCGCGGCTGAAGGCGTTCCCGATCATCCCGTGCAACCTGTGCGGCTCCCAGGAGAACCTGCAGCGCCAGGTGGTGAAGGAGATGCTCAACGAGTGGGAGCGCAAGTCGCCGGGGCGTACCGAGATCATGTTCCGCGCCCTGCAGAACGTGGTGCCGTCGCAACTGGCGGACCGCAACCTGTTCGATTTCGTCAACCTGCGCATCGACGAGACCGCCACGCCCCGTACCCTCGACCTGGTGAACCTCTGAGCGGAGCGCCTGCATGCGTGACTATCGCTGGCTGCACGCGTACTGCCTGAACCGCTTCGGCTCGGCCGAAGCGCTGGAGGCGCGCCTGCCGCAGCCCCGCTCCGACGCGGAGCTGCGCTCGATCCCCGATGACCGCTACCTGTCGCTGCTGGCTCTGCGGGTGTTCCGTGCCGGGCTCAAGCACAGCCTGGTGGATGCCAAGTGGCCGGCGTTCGAAGAGGTGTTCTTCGGCTTCGATCCGCAGAAGGTGGTGCTGATGAGCGCCGAGCACCTGGAGCGGTTGATGCAGGACACCCGGCTGATCCGCCACCTGGGCAAGCTCAAGAGCGTGCCGCGCAATGCCCAGTTCGTGCTGGACGTGGTGCGGGAGAAGGGCAGCTTCGGGGCGCTGATCGCCGACTGGCCGGTGACCGATGTGGTCGGCCTGTGGAAGTACCTGGCCAAGCACGGCAATCAGCTCGGCGGGTTGTCGGCGCCGCGCTTCCTGCGGATGGCCGGCAAGGACACCTTCATCCCCACCGACGACATGGTGGCGGCGCTGAAGGCCCAGGGTGTGATCGACAAGGCCCCCACCAGCCAGAAAGACCTGGCCCTGGTGCAGGCAGCGTTCAACCGCTGGCACGAGGAGAGCGGCCGGCCGCTGTGCCAGCTCTCGGTGATGCTGGCGCATACCGTCAACCATTGATCGAGGCCGCAAGGCCAGGGAGTGCAGCCGATGGACCTGAGCAGCCGAATCCGCCGCGTCGCCGAGGCTCTGTCGCGGGCCGAGCGCATCCTGGTGATCACGGGGGCGGGCCTTTCGGCCGACTCCGGCCTGCCGACCTACCGCGGGCTGGGCGGGCTCTACAACGGCGTGACGGAGGAGGGCATTCCGATCGAGGAGGCCATCTCCGGGCCGATGCTGCAGCGCGACCCGGCGCTGTGCTGGAAGTACCTCGCCCTGCTGGGGCGCGCCTGCCTGGCGGCCCGCCCCAATGGAGGGCACCGGGCCATCGCCCGCTTGCAGGCGCTCAAGCGCCAATGCTGGGTGCTGACCCAGAACATCGATGGTTATCACCGCCAGGCGGGGTCACCGGCGGAGCGGCTGATCGAGATCCATGGGGAGATGGCGCCGCTGTTCTGCCAGTCCTGCGGCCGGGAGAGTGACCATGTGTCGCAGTACCTGGAACGGGAATTGCCTCCCCGTTGCGACGGGTGCGGTGGTATCCTCCGCCCCCCTGTCGTGCTGTTCGGCGAAATGCTGCCGGAACAGGCGGTCGACACCCTCTACGCGCAACTGCGCCAGGGCTTCGATGCGGTGCTTGCAGTCGGCACCACGGCTGGCTTTCCGTACATTTCCGAGCCCGTCCTGCGCACTCGCCAGCAAGGCGGCTTCACGGCGGAGATCAACCCCGCCGTCACCGATCTCTCCCCCGTTGTGCAGGTGCATCTCAAGGGTCGCGCATTAGATGTCCTTGAAGAACTCCTGAGTCACATTTCGATCGATTAAATTTGCAAATCAGATTGATAGAGGGCATAGTCGCGCCTTCTTCAAAAATCGACACGGTCGTGCCCATGCTCAAGCGCTTCGCACCCCTCGTGCCCCTCGCATTCGCTGTATTGCTGACCGCCTGCGCCGGTGTTTCGCCCAAGCCGCAATCGGTCGCCATCCAGGAGCCCCAGGTCGAAGAACCGACCGCCCAGGAACTGGCAGATTTCACTGACGATGAGCCCTACGAGCTGCCGTCGCTGGCCGATGGCCTGCTGGAACGTGGCTTCGAACTGATCGGTACGCCCTACCGTTTCGGTGGCCGCTCCGAGAAGACCGGTTTCGATTGCAGCGGCTTCGTCGGCTTCCTGTTCAAGGAAGAGGCGGGCATTCAACTGCCGCGCTCCACCCGCGAAATGATCAACCTCGACGCCCCGCTGGTTTCCCGCAACGAGCTGAAGCCTGGCGATATCGTCTTCTTCAACAACCGTGGCCGTGGCCGCGTCAGCCATACCGGCATCTACATCGGCGACGACCAGTTCATCCATTCCTCCAGTCACCGCAGCGGCGGTGTGCGTGTGGACAGCCTGGATGATCGCTACTGGAGCGCCAGCTACATGGAAGCCAAGCGCGTACTCGCCCAGGCTTCTCCGCAGCCGACCCACCCGCTGCACCGCTGATCGATCTGCTTCACCCTGACGGCCCGGACATTGTCCGGGCCGTTTCGTTTGGGGCGTTCTGGTGCCGGTCGTCGCTGGGGTTGCGCTGAACGATGGCTTTTTGCTTGCATTATTTGAACTGGATCAGCACATTAGCGTGCAAACCTCAAGTCAGGACTGACTTGCCATGCGCGCCTTCCTCCGTTTTTCCCTCATCGCCCTGGCTGCCACCCTCGCTGCCTGTTCCGGCCACGCCCCGACTCCCGAGCCCGTCTACACTCCGCCCGTCTTCAGCAATGCCCAGGTTTCGCCCGAAGCCGAGGACGTGCTGTTCCGCGCGCTGGGCCTGGTGGGCACGCCCTACCGCTACGGCGGTAACACCCCTGACAGCGGTTTCGATTGCAGCGGCCTGATCGGTTACGTGTACCGCGATGCCGCTGGCATCCAGTTGCCGCGTTCGACCCGTGAACTGATCGCCATGCGGGCGCCCAACGTGGGGCAGGATGCGTTGCAGAGCGGTGACCTGGTGTTCTTCGCCACCAACGGCGGTGGCCAGGTCAGCCATGCCGGCATCTACGTCGGCGAAGGGCGCTTCGTCCACGCGCCGTCGAGCGGCGGAACGGTGCGCCTGGACAGCCTGTCCAACCGCTACTGGCAGAAGAGTTACCTCAATGCCAAGCGTGTGCTGGCGGAGCCGAGGCTGGCGCGCACTCTCTGACGGCTAACTGCGGTCCCGCCATGACCAACCGAACCCTGACCCTCGACGACGCCCTCCACCGTTACCTCCTCGATGTCAGTCTGCGCGAGTCGCCCCTGCTGGAGCGCCTGCGTGCCGAAACGGCTGCCCTGCCGACGGCCAACTGGCAGATCGCCCCCGAGCAGGGGCAGTTCATGGCGTTGCTGGTGCGGCTCTTGGGCGCGCGGCGTGTTCTCGAGGTCGGCACCTACACCGGCTACAGCGCGCTGGTCATGGCTGAGGCGCTGCCCGAGGACGGTCTTGTGGTCTGCCTGGACCGGGCGGGGAATTACCACACCATTGCCCGGCGCTACTGGCGCGAGGCCGGTGTCGACGCGCGCATCCAGCTACGCACCGGCGAAGCCCTGACCTGCCTGGAGGCACTCGAACAGGAAGGGGGTGAGGCGTTCGACCTGGTCTTCATCGACGCCGACAAGGCCAACTACCCGCGCTACCTGGAGCACGCCCTGCGCCTGGTGCGCCGCGGCGGGCTGGTGCTGTTCGACAACGTGCTGTGGAGCGGCCGGGTGCTGCAGGCCGAGCCTGACAGTGATGACACCCGTGGCATCCAGGCGCTCAACCGCGCCCTGCGGGACGACCCGCGGGTGGAGATCAGCCTGCTGCCTCTGGGCGACGGCCTGACCCTGTGCCGCAAGTGCTGAGCCATGGCCGAGGTCATCCGCCTGCCGCCCCAGCCCGACGCCTGTGAACTCTGCCGGCGTGCCACGCTGCTGACCCGCCACCACCTCATTCCCAAGGCCCTGCACGACAAGCCCTACGTGCGCAAGCGCTTCGACCGCAGCGAGCGCATCACCGCGACCCTCTGGGTCTGCCGGCCCTGCCACAACCAGATTCACCGGCTGTTCACCGAGAAGGAGCTGGCGCTCACCTACAACACCCGCGAGGCACTGATGACCCATGCGGACCTGCGCACCTTCGTCGATTGGCTGGCCACCAAGCCTCCGGGGTTCTCGCCGCGTCACTGACGCCGTTTTTTGGTCTGACCGAAGCGGGCACAATGGCGCTTTTGAGCGAGGTGCGCGGAATGCAGCCGATCCCCGCCGAACTGACCCAACGCCTTGCCCGCAGCCAGCGCCTGGTGATCTTCACCGGAGCCGGGGTGTCTGCCGAGAGCGGGATACCTACCTTCCGTGAGGCTCAGACCGGTCTCTGGGCGCGCTACAACCCCGAGCAACTGGCCAGCCCTGATGGCTTCCGCGCGGACCCGCAACGGGTCTGGGACTGGTACGCCTGGCGCCGGGAGCGCTGCCTGGAGGCGCAGCCCAACCCCGCTCACCGGGCCATCGCCGCTCTGCAGTTGCGCCTGCCAGGCACGGTGCTGATCACTCAGAATGTCGATGGCTTGCATGACCGGGCCGGCAGCGCGGAATTGCTGGAGCTGCACGGCAACATCCACCAGTTGCACTGCTTCCGCTGTGGAGCCAAGGGCGGCGAATGGCCGGAGGAGGTGGGGCCTGTGCCGCATTGCGCGTGCGGCGGGCTGTTGCGCCCGTCCGTGGTGTGGTTCGGCGAGAACCTGCCGGCGCCCGTGCTGGCCAGGGCGGCGCAGGCCAGCGAGGCGGCCGACCTGTTCCTCAGCATCGGCACCTCCAGCCTGGTCTACCCGGCAGCGGAGCTGCCCTACCTGGCCCGGCACCAGGGTGCCTACCTGGTGGAGATCAACCTGCAGCCGACGCCGCTCAGCGCCCACGCCGACCTGTGCCTGCACGGCCCGGCGGGCGAGGTGCTGCCGGCCTTGCTGGCGAGCCTCGATCGGCTGGAATAGGGAAGGGCGCACCGCTGCGGCCGATGCCGCAACGGCGCGAGAGGGTCAGGTGTAGTTCTGCGGAGCCAGTTTGCGTTCGACCAGCTCGATGAGGATGTGCACCACCTTGATGTGCAGCTCCTGCACGCGGTCGGCGAAGTCGCCGCCCGGCGCGCAGACGCACACGTCCGCCAGGGCTTCCAGTTGCGAGCCGGGCTTGCCGGTCAGGGCGATGACCTTCACGCCCAGTGCCTTGGCGGCTTCGGCGGCCTTGATCACGTTCGGGCTGCGGCCGCTGGTGCTGAAGGCCAGCAGCACGTCGCCTTCGCGGCCGTGGGACTCGATGTAGCGGGAGAAGATGTGGTCGTAGCCGAAGTCATTGGCGACGCAGCTGATGTGGCTGGCGTCGCTGATGGAGATGGCGGCGATCCCCGGGCGGTTCTTGCGGTAGCGCCCGGTCAGCTCCTCGGCGAAGTGCATGGCGTCGCACATCGAACCGCCGTTGCCGCAGGAGAACGCCTTGCCCTTGTTCTCGAAGCTGGCGACCAGCAGGTCGGCAGCCCGTTCGATGTTGCGCAGGGTCGCTTCGTTGTCGATGAAGGCGTCCAGGGCGCGCCTGGCTTCCTCCAGGCTGTTGCGGATGTGGCTCAGCATGGTGACTCCCTTCAAGGCAGATCGTGGCTGGAGTAGAACGCGGACAGCACCTTCACCAGGTGTGCCAGGTCATGGCTGCCGGCCAGTTCGCGGATGGAGTGCATGGCGAAGGTGGGCAGGCCGATGTCCACGGTGCGCACGCCCAACTGGCTGGCGGTGATCGGGCCGATGGTGGAGCCGCAGCCCATGTCGCTGCGGGTGACGAAGCTCTGCACCGGCACTTCGTTCTCCAGGCACAGGTGGCGGAAGAACCCGGCGGTCTCGCTGTTGGTGGCGTAGCGCTGGTTGCTGTTGATCTTGATCACCGGGCCGGCGTTGAGCTTGGGCCCGTGGTTGCCGTCGTGCTTGTCGGCGTAGTTGGGGTGCACGCCGTGGGCGTTGTCGGCAGAAACCAGCAGCGAGCGCTGGATCACCCGGGCGAAGGTGTCGCCTTCGGGCAGCAGGCGGCGCAGCACCTGCTCCAGGAAGGGGCCGTCGGCGCCGCAGGCGGAGCAGGAGCCCACTTCCTCGTGGTCGGTGCAGACCAGCACGCAACTTTCGTCGCCCTCGGCGGCCAGCAGTGCCTGCAGGCCGGCGTAGCAGGAGAGCAGGTTGTCCAGGCGGGCGCCGGCGATGAAGTCACCGCCCAGGCCGATCACGGCGGCGTCCTGGGTGTCGTAGAAGCTCAGCTCGTAGTCGAGGACGGCGTCGGCGGTGACGCCGTGTTCCAGGGTCAATTGCTCGGCCAGCAGGTCGCGGAATTCGCGGGTCTCGCCGGTGGCCAACTGGGCCAGGATCGGCGGCAGCTCGGTCTGTGGGTTGATCGCCCAGCCCTGGTTGGCCTCGCGGTTGAGGTGGATGGCCAGGTTGGGGATGACGGCGATGGGGGCCTGGAAGTCCACCAACTGGCTTTCCACGCGCCCGGCGGAGCGGTAGGTGACACGGCCGGCGATGGACAGGTCGCGGTCGAACCACGGCGCCAGCAGGGCGCCGCCGTAGACTTCCACGCCCAGTTGCCAGAAGCCCTGGCGGTGCAGTTCGGGATTGGGCTTGATGCGCAGGCACGGGCTGTCGGTGTGGGCACCGACCAGGCGCAGGCCGCCTTCGAGGGGCGCGCGCTTGCCGAGGCGTACGGCGATCAGCGAGGAGTCGTTGCGGGTGACGTAGTAGCGACCACCGGCTTCGGCACGCCAGGCTTCGCGCTCATCCAGATGCACGTAGCCGGCGGCTTCCAGGCGCTTGGCCAGGCTGCGGGTGGCATGGAAAGGGGTAGGCGAGGCCTTGAGGAAATCGATCAGGCCCTGGTTCAACTCTTCGCGCATAAAACACTCCAGGCGGCAGTGGGCCGGAGTTTATCCCATCGGGCTCGATGATTAGGAGGCGCAGACCAGTGAATTCTCACTAATGCGGCGATAGTGCCGGCCCGGCAACTGCCTGGGCGTACTCAGGGATGCCGGGCGACCACCGAGAACAGGTGCCAGCGCTTGGTGATGCCGCGGGCGGTGGTGCCTTCACGGTCGATCACCTCGAAGTGCAGCATGTCCCAGCCGGCGAACAGGGCGAGCACTTCCTTTTCGCTGAGGATAGTCAAGTCGGGGCCGGCCCAGTCGTCACGCTCGCCGAACAGGTTGCCGCAGAAGATGCCGCCGCCTGCCAGGGCATCGTCGATGCGTTGCCACAGGGCCGGGAAGTCCGCCGGGGGGCAGAAGGGCAGGGCGAAGGCGCTGTTGACGATGTCGGCGGCTGGCAGCTCGCTGTCCTCGAAGCGGGCGCAGTGTGCCTGCAGGCGTGGCAGTTGCTCGGGCGGTACCTGGCTGAGCAGTCGTTCAATGGCTTCGGGTTCATGGTCGATGGCCACCACCTCCCAGCCACGGCGGAGCATTTCCAGGGTGTCGCGGCCGACCCCGCAGCCGAGGTCGATGCCACGGGTGCCAGGGTGGCCGAGGGCTTCGATGGCCATCAGCAGCGCCGGCCAGGGCGGGGCGCCCTGGGTGGCGTTGTAGTAGGTGGTCTTGGGCAAGGTCACAGCTCCTGTGTCGGCGATGCACTGACAGGGGGCGCTATGGTGCCACGACCGGGTGGGGGCGGAGCCATGCCGGAGCGCAACGCCCTGTAGGCGGTGTCGCTCGGCTCAAAACGGCGCGGGGCACTCGAAGCGCAGGCGTTCGCCGCTCACCGGGTGGGTGAAGGCGAGCATGCTGGCGTGCAGGCACAGTCGTTCGTGGGCGGCCAGGGCTTCGTCGTGGGCGTACAGGCGGTCGCCCAGCAGCGGATGACCGATGGCGAGCATGTGCACACGCAATTGGTGGGAGCGGCCGGTCACCGGGGTCAGTTCGACGCGGCAGTGGTTGCCGCAGCGCTCCAGCACGCGCCAGAAGGTCAGGGCGTGGCGGCCCTGTTCGTGGTCCACCACATGGCGTGGTTTGGTCGGCGGGTCGTAGCGCAGGGGCAGTTCGATGCGCCCGCTGTCCTGCTCCGGCTGGCCCCAGCACAGGGCGGTGTAGGCTTTCTCGGTCTCGCGGTCGTGGAACTGGCGGGACAGCTCGCGGTGGCTGTCCGGGTCGCGGGCCAACAGGATGATGCCCGAGGTCTCCCAGTCCAGCCGGTGCACGATCAGCGCCTCCGGGTAGCCGTTCTGCTGCAGGCGGGTGATCAGGCAGTCCTTGTTGTCCTCGGCACGGCCGGGGACGGACAGAAGCAGCGTCGGTTTGTTGATGACCAGGAAGGCCGGGTCCTGGTGGAGTATCTGGATCTGCGAGAGGGGCATCTGGGGTACCGGAAATGACGACGGCGGCCGAGGCCGCCGTCCTTGCTCACCCGCCGATCAACGATCGGGGAGGGTGATGTTCAGCTCGAGGATGGAGCAGTTGCCCTGGTCCTCCAGCATGACCTGGACCTGGTCCTGGTCGATGTTGACGTATTTGCGGATCACCTCCACGAGCTCCTTCTGCAGGGCCGGCAGGTAGTCCGGCTGGCTGCGTTGGCCACGCTCGTGGGCCACGATGATCTGAAGTCGTTCTTTAGCGATCGAAGCGCTGTTCTGCTTCTTCCGCTCGCGAAAGAAGTCAAGAATGTTCATTCACGGCCTCCAAAAAGGCGTTGCAGGAATCCTTTCTTCTGCACATCGAGGAAGCGGTGAGGCAGTTCCTTTCCGAGCAGGCGGTCGACGGCATCGCTGTACGCCTGACCGGCGTCGCTCTGATCGTCGAGGATGACCGGAATGCCCTGGTTGGATGCCTTGAGCACCGCCTGGGATTCCGGGATGACGCCCAGCAGGCGGATGGCGAGGATTTCCTCGACGTCCTCCACGCCCAGCATTTCGCCCTTGGTGACGCGTTCGGGGTCGTAACGGGTGAGCAGCAGACGCTCCTTGATCGGCTCCTCGCCCTTCTCGGCGCGGCGGGACTTGCTGGCCAGCAGGCCGAGCATGCGATCGGAGTCGCGTACCGAGGAGACTTCGGGGTTGGTCACCACGATGGCTTCGTCGGCGTAGTACATGGCCAGGTGGGCGCCCTTCTCGATACCGGCGGGGGAGTCGCAGACCACGTATTCGAAGTTCTGTGCCAGCTCTTCGATGACCTTGCCGACGCCTTCGATGGTCAGGGCGTCCTTGTCACGGGTCTGGCTGGCGGCCAGCACGTAGAGGTTGTCGAGGCGCTTGTCCTTGATCAGGGCCTGGGTGAGGGACGCTTCGCCGTTGATGACGTTGACGAAGTCGTACACCACGCGGCGCTCGCAACCCATGATCAGGTCCAGGTTACGCAGGCCGACGTCGAAGTCGACGATGACGGTTTTGTGGCCACGCAGTGCGAGGCCGGTGCCGATGGCGGCGCTGGTGGTGGTTTTGCCGACGCCACCCTTGCCGGACGTGACAACGAGGATCTTGGCCAAGGTGATTCACCCCAAAGAAGTAGTAATGGCGGGTAGCCTGCAGGCCCGGGATCGGCCGTCCTGGCGCCCGTTCAGGTCCCTTAAAATCGCGGCAGTATCCGTTAAAGGCGGGTGATGTTCAACACATCCCCCGACAGGCTGACCTGCACGGAATGGCCCCATGACGGATCGCGGCGCAGGTCCTCCGCGACCTTGTACTGGCCGGCCACCGAAACCAGTTCGGCGGCCAGTTGCTGGCAGAAGATCCGCGCCTGGGTGTTGCCCTTGATGCCGGCCAGGGCGCGGCCTCGCATCGGGCCGTACACATGGATGTTGCCGTCGGCCAGAAGTTCCGCACCCGGGCTCACCGGGGCGAGCACC
Organism: Pseudomonas sp. ENNP23; assembly: GCF_001728945.1. Classification (NCBI taxonomy): domain Bacteria; kingdom Pseudomonadati; phylum Pseudomonadota; class Gammaproteobacteria; order Pseudomonadales; family Pseudomonadaceae; genus Pseudomonas; species Pseudomonas sp. ENNP23. Next base: position 150,048 of record NZ_LYSP01000004.1, on the reverse strand, counting down.
ACCAGATCGCCACCGGGAGCGTAGACCTGCTGGCCGCCGCGCACCGGCGTGGTCACCAGCTTGGTGGGGCGGACCACCGGCTCCGGCGGCTTCTCGGGGGCCTTCTCTTCCTTTTTCACGGCGCCGGGCTCAACCGGGTCGATGGGGCGCTCGCGGGCGCCGGAGGGCGGCAGCACCGGCAGGTCCAGGGCATTGGCGGCCTCGACGTCCTGCTCGCGGCTGGCACGGATGGCCAGGGTGCGCAGGCCGTGGCGGCGGCAGATCTCCATCAGCGCTGGCAGGTCCAGCTCGCCTTCGCCCTCGGGCAGCTTGTCCAGGGCCATGACCAGCGGCGTGTTCTGGAAGAAGTTGGGGGCCTGGGCGACCTTGTCCGCGAGCTGGCGATCCAGCCGTTCGAGGTCGTTGTGTGCCAGTTCCATCACGGTGATGGCGAGCATGCTGCCCTTGAGTTGGAACACGGGGTCTTGGTCGAGGAGGTCAGCTTGGCTCATGGTCGTTCTGCGGGGTTCGGTGGGCAGGACTTATAGCGATATCGACCCGCCGTCGCAACCCGGATTCCGTGCCGGGGAGGCCGAGCGGCGGGCAATTCTGTAGAATGCCGGCCCTTGTCGATCTGCTTCGGAATCCCGATGGAACGTCCCCGTTTCCGTGCCGCCTTCCTGCACCCGCGTTTCTGGCCGCTGTGGCTGGGCCTTGGGCTGCTCTGGCTGCTCACCCAACTGCCTTATCCGGTGCTGGTGCGCCTCGGGCGTATTCTCGGGGGCTGGATGGGGCGGCTGGCCGGCTCGCGTCGGCGCATTGTCCGGCGCAACCTGGAGCTGTGCTTCCCGGCCATGACGGCGGAGGCTCGCGAGCGCTTGCTGCGGGAGAACTTCGCCTCCACCGGCATCGCCTTCTTCGAGATGGCCATGAGCTGGTGGTGGCCGGCCGCGCGCCTGCGTCGCCTGGCCCACATCGAAGGCCTGGAGCACCTGCAGCAGGCCCAGGCGCAAGGGCAGGGCGTGATCCTCATGGCCCTGCACTTCACCACCCTGGAGATCGGCGCGGCGCTGCTCGGCCAGGTGCACACCATTGACGGCATGTACCGCGAGCACAAGAACCCGCTGTTCGACTACATCCAGCGCCGGGGCCGCGAGCGCCACAACCTGGACGCCACCGCCATCGAGCGCGAGGACGTGCGCGCCATGCTCAAGGTGCTGCGTGCCGGTCGTGCCATCTGGTACGCGCCGGACCAGGACTACGGCGCCAAGCAGAGCCTGTTCGTGCCGCTGTTCGGTATCACCGCCGCCACCGTCACCGCCACCACCAAGTTCGCCCGCCTGGGCCGTGCCAAGGTGCTGCCCTTCACCCAGGAGCGGCTGGCCGATGGCTCGGGCTATCGCCTGGTGGTGCACCCGCCGCTGGCGGACTTCCCTGGTGAGAGCGAAGAGGCCGACTGCATCCGCATCAACCAGTGGATCGAGCAGGAGGTCAGCCGCCTGCCCGAGCAGTACCTGTGGGCGCACCGGCGCTTCAAGAGCCGGCCCGAGGGCGAGCCCAAGCTCTACTAGCGCTGGCCTACACTTGCGAGAAAAACAGCGGACCCCGCCATGACCTCGACCCCCGCCGCCACACCCGTCACAGGCCTGATCCTTTCCGGGGGCGGCGCCCGGGCGGCCTACCAGGTGGGGGTGCTGGCTGCCATCGCCGACCTGCTGCCGAATGCGGCGTGCAACCCCTTCCCGGTGATCGTCGGCACTTCCGCTGGCGCCATCAATGCCGTGGGCCTGGCCTGCGGTGCCCTGCATTTCAGCGAGGCGATCCGTCGCCTGACCGCCGTCTGGCAGGGCTTCGAGACGCACCAGGTGTATCGCAGCGACTGGCCCGGGGTGATGCGCCAGAGCCTGCGCTTCCTCGGCCACAGCCTGCTGGGCATGAACCGCCACTCGCCGGTGGCGCTGCTGGACAACGCCCCGTTGCGCACCCTGCTGGAGCGTGAGCTGGATTTCTCCGGCATCGCTGCGGCCATCCGCATGCGCCAACTGCGAGCCGTGGCGGTGACCGCCTTCGGCTACGAGACCGGCCAGGCCGTGACCTTCTATCAAGGCCGCGCCACCATCGACCCCTGGTTCCGCCACCGCCGTGGCGGTGTGCCGACCCGGCTGAGCGTCGAGCACCTGATGGCCAGCGCCGCGATCCCGCTGATCTTCCCGCCGGTCAAGCTCTATCGCGAGTACTACGGCGACGGTGCGGTGCGCCAGTCGGCGCCCATCAGCCCGGCGTTGCACCTGGGGGCCAGCCGGGTGTTGGTGGTGGGGGTGAGCGGCAATCCCAGGGAGGATGCCCGCGACAACGGCATGGCCCGTCTCGGCACCGGCAACCCGCCGAGCCTTGCGCAGATCGGTGGACACATGCTCAACAGCACCTTCATCGACAACCTGGAAAGCGACATCGAGCTGCTGGAACGCATCAACCAGCTCAGCCGCCTGATCCCCGACGAGGCCCATCGGCGCAGCCTGGGGATGAAGCCGGTGGAGGTGCTGGTGGTGTCGCCCAGTCGGCCGCTGGATGAAATTGCCGCCCGCCATCGACGCGAGCTGCCCCGCGCCATCCGCACCTTCCTACGCGGACCGGGCGCTACCAAGGCCAGTGGCGCCGGCGTGATCAGCTACCTGCTGTTCGAGGCCGGCTACTGCAATGAGCTGATCGAGCTGGGCTACCAGGACGCGATGGCGCAGAAGCTGGAATTGCAGGCATTCCTCGGCCTGGCCGAGGACGCCACGCTGCCCGAACCGGCCTAGCTGGCCGGAGCGTTGCGCAAGAAGCTGGCGACAGGCACTCATGGGAGCCTCCCTGGATAACGGATCGGGCGATGCTAATTCAGCGAATTGGATGGTGGGTGCGTGACTTTGCGTGGTTGCAATCGAAACAGCGGATGAGCAGCCGATGTACTCCCCGCCCGGTTGCCGGGCGGGGCCGACCCCGTCATTCGGCGATCTGCAGCTTGCGCGACTCGGTATAGACGTAGCGGATCTTCTCGTACTCGAACGGCGAGTTGAGCTGGCCGTAGCGGAAGCGGGTGGTGTAGCGCTTGTCGACGATGCGCAGGGCGGTGATTTCCGGGTGGTCGCTGCTCACCTGCGCCACGTTGAGGAAATTGATCTGGTTCTCCGCCGCGAAGTCCACCACCAGGCCGGTAGTGTCACGCAGGTTCGACGGCCCCAGCAGCGGCAGCATCAGGTAGGGGCCGGCGCCGACACCGTAGAAGCCCAGGGTCTGGCCGAAGTCCTCGCTCTGCTTGGGCAGGCCCATCATCGTGGCCGGGTCCCACAGGCCGACTACGCCGACGGTGGTGTTGAGCAGCAGCCGCCCGGTGATCTCCATGGAGCGCTGGCCCTTGAACTGCAGCAGGCTGTTGACCAGGTTGGGCACGTCGCCGAGGTTGCTGAAGAAGTTGCTCACGCCGCTGCGCACGAAGCGCGGCGTGACGTAGGTGTAGCCACGCACCACGGGCAGGAACACCCACTGATCGAAGCGGTAGTTGAAGTGGTAGACGCGGCGGTTCCAGGACTCCAGCGGGTCGTAGACCTCCAGGGCGTCGAAGGTCGAGCGCTCGAACTCGCGCTGGTCCAGGCCGGGGTTGAAGCGGAGCTGGCGCAATGGCTGGGTGAAGCCGTCCGGGTCGGCAACGGGCTCGGCCGGGGGGGCGGCGAATGCCGGCAGGCTGGCCAGCAGCAGGGCGGGCAGGAGTGCGTACTTAGCCACGGAAGAACTCCAGCATGGCGTCGCTGTTGACGCGGTAGTTGAGGTTGCCGCAGTGCCCGCCAAGGGGGTAGACGGTCAGACGGTCGCCGAAGGTGCGACGCAGGAAACCCAGGTCACCGGTGCCGAGGATCACGTCGTCGGCGTTGTGCATCACCGCGATCTTGCTGCTGCCCTTGAGGTAGTCCTCCAGGGCGTAGAGGCTCACCTGGTCGATCAGTTGGGTCAGGCTGCCGCCGTCGAAGCGCGCACGCCAGAAGGGGATCAGTTGTTCGGTGATGTAGCAGTCGAAGTCGCACAGCAGCGCGCCCTTGAAGTAAGGCGTCAGGCTCGTGCTTTCGGTGATGGGCATCTTCACCGGGGTGATCAGCCCGCGACGGTTGATCAGGTCCGAGGTGAAGGCGATGTCCGAGGCGGAGAAGCGGAACGAGGTGCCGATCAGCATCGCCATCTGTTCGTTGGAGAGCTTCTGCTTGGACTGCTGGAAGTCGTAGAGCATCGCGTCGTTGATGTCGATATAGCCGCGTTGCTGGAAATAGCGGGTCAGCTTGCCCAGCACCACTTCATAGAAGTTGGTGTTGGTGTCGATGCCCTTCACCCGGGTCTGCACCAGGCGGTCCAGGTTGGTGATGGAGGTGTAGAGGTTCACCGGCGGGTTGAGCAGCAGCACGCGCTTGAAGTTGAAGCTGCGCCGGGTCTCGTCCAGGTGGCTGACGAAGGCCGCCTCCAGGGCGCCCAAGCTGTAGCCGGTGAGGTAGAAGTCGGTGACCGGCAAGCGTGGGTGCTGCGCGCGCACGGCCTGCATCACCTGGTACAGGTCGTCGGCGTCCTCGGTGGAAAGGCCGGGGGTGGCGAAGCGCGAGGCGGCAGCCATGAAGTCGTAGCTGCTCGGCGAGGACAGTTGCACCACGTGGAAGCCGGCGCCGTAGAACAGCTTTTTCAGGTACTCGACCAGGGTGCTGGAGTAGTGCGCACCGGTGCCGGCGATGATGAACACCAGCGGCGCCGCGTGGTCCTGCTTGGCCAGGCGATAGCCCAGGGTGCGCACCGGCCAGAAGTTGTCCGGCAACTGGAACTCCCGCTCGGGGCGCAGCCTCAGCGAGTAGTCGGCCTGGTCGATGTCCTCGTTGTCCGGCAGCTTGGGGCGCAGCTCGGGCGGCGTGGTGGCGATGGTCGCCTCGAACGGATTGGTCAGCGGGTAGCCGTAGCTGGCCGCGTCGATGTCGGCCGCCCACAGCGGGGCACAGAAAAGCAGGCCGCCAAGCAGGGCGGCGATACGGCGGTTCAGGGCCATGTGGGTCGTTCTCGTGGCTGAAGCGTGGGGGCCGAGTGAAGTACGCAGGCTATGACAAGCGCAACCGCAGCAAAGTGCCGCAGCGAGTGGCAATCTGCCTGCCCTGACCCAGGCTGGCAAGAACCCAGCCGTGGGTGGCTCAGTCCAGGCGCTCGATGCGCTCCAGCCAGACCAGTTCGCAGGCGCCGTTGCCGGTGTCCTCGCGGGTCAGCGAGCTGACCCAGGTGAAGCCGTCGTCGCCGTCCACCCGCACCAGTTGCCCGCTGATGCGGATGCGCTGGCCGGGTGCCACGTCCGCCAGGTCGCGGGCGACCTGCGCCGTGGCCGGAATCATGTGCATGTTGGCGCTGTGAATCTCGATCTCCCGCCGGGGTATGGGGAAGCGCTCGGTGGACCAGCGGTACCAGCGGTTGCCCTGGGTAATGCGGATCTGTGCCAGCACCGCCGGGTCGGCCATCGGCCCCCAGCCCAGGGCCAGGTCGGTGGGGGAGAGGCGGGCACCGGTGTCGAAGCGGTAGTCCTCGCGACCGAGGATGCGCGCCTCCAGTTGGAAGGGCTGCAGCGGGGTGATGCGGTCCTGGCCCACACGCAGTTCCCCGGCGACGATATTGGCCGGTGGTGCGTGCGGGGTGGGGCGGACCATGCTGTAGAGCATCCAGGCCACGCCCAGCGCCGCGCAGAAGTAGACGAAGCGGGACAGGTTCATGGGGCGCAGTGTAGTGGCGAATCAGCGCCTTGGTAGCGAGGCGGGACCCGTCGCCCTGCCCCTCGTCACAATTGTGCGAAGCACCTTGCATAAGGCTTGCGGCGGTTTATCCTTGGCGCCGCTTTTCATCCACCGGAGAGAACCATGTCCCGCCGTTTCCCCTTCATTGCCCTGCTGGTGCTGTTCGCCCTCTGGTTGGCCGGCAGCTACGGGTTGCGCTATGCGCTGATGGAGGATGCCCAGTGGGTCGGGCTCTGCGTGGAAGATGCCCAGCGCTGGGAGTGCCAGTTGCGTGCCGGCCTGGGCCTGCTGATCCACCACCGGGTGATCGCCCTGGGTGCCCTGGCCCTGGCGCTGGTGGCCTTCTTCCTGCCCGGCCGCGCCGGCTGGCGCCTGGGTGTGCTGGGCATGCTGCTGGCCCTGCCGGCCATGGTGCTGTACAGCGCCAGCATCGGCGTGTTCGCCGTGGTGATCGCAGCCCTGCGGCTGGTGCGCCGTCCGCTGGGAACGCCAGCCACGGCCTGATGGCCCATGTCACTGGAAAGGGATGCCGAGGCATCCCTTTTTATTGACGCCGTTCTGTACGCGCTCACGCCGGTTCCGCTATTTTTTCCCGATCAACCAGGGAGAGACGCATGTTCGAATCTGCGGAAATCGGCCATTCCATCGACAAGGACACCTACGAGAAAGGTGTGCTGGAGCTTCGCGAGGCACTGCTGGAGGCGCAGTTCGAGCTGAAGCAGCAGGCACGCTTCCCGGTGGTCATCCTGATCAACGGCATCGAGGGGGCCGGCAAGGGTGAGACGGTCAAGCTGCTCAACGAGTGGATGGACCCGCGCCTGATCCATGTCGAGAGCTTCCTCACCCCCACCGATGAGGAGCTGGCGCGGCCGCCGCAGTGGCGCTTCTGGCGCAAGCTGCCGCCCAAGGGACAGATCGGCATCTTCTTCGGCAACTGGTACAGCCAGATGCTCCACGCCCGGGTGGAGGGCGACATCAAGGATGCCCGCTTCGACCAGGCCATCGACGGTGCCGAACGCTTCGAGCGGATGCTCTGCGACGAGGGCGCGCTGATCTTCAAGTTCTGGTTCCACCTCTCCAAGAAGCAGCTCAAGCAGCGCCTCGCGACCCTGGAAAGCGACCCCCAGCGCAGTTGGCAGCTCAACCCGCTGGACTGGAAGCAGAGCGAGACCTACGAGCGCTTCGTGCGCTTCGGTGAGCGCATGCTGCGTCGCACCAGCCGCGACTACGCGCCCTGGTACGTGATCGAAGGAGTGGACGAGCAATACCGCAGCCTCAGCGTCGGCCGCATCCTGCTGGAGGGCCTGCAGGCAGCGCTCAAGCGCAAGGACCGTCCCCAGCCACAACCCCATGCCGCACCGCTGATCGCCAGCCTGGACAACCGCAGCCTGTTGGACGCCCTTGACCTCGGCCTGTCCCTGGACAAGGGCGAGTACCACGAACAGTTGGCGCTGGAGCAGGCACGCCTGGCCAAGCTGATGTGGGACAAGCGCTTCCGCAGCCATGCTTTGATGGCGGTGTTCGAGGGCAACGACGCCGCCGGCAAGGGCGGGGCGATCCGCCGTGTCACCGGCGCCCTCGACCCGCGCCAGTACCGTACCGTACCCATCGCCGCACCCACCGAGGAGGAGCGCGCGCAGCCCTACCTGTGGCGTTTCTGGCGGCATGTGCCGCCGCGTCGGCAGTTCACCATCTTCGACCGCTCCTGGTACGGCCGGGTGCTGGTGGAGCGGGTCGAGGGGTTCTGCAGCCAGGCCGACTGGCTGCGGGCCTACAGCGAGATCAACGACTTCGAGGAGCAACTGCACAACCACGGCATCGTGGTGGTGAAGTTCTGGCTGGCCATCGACAAGGACGAGCAGATGAAGCGCTTCAAGGAGCGCGAGCAGACCCCGTTCAAGCGCTACAAGATCACCGAGGAAGACTGGCGCAACCGCGACAAGTGGGACCAGTACGTCAGCGCGGTGGGCGACATGGTGGACCGCACCAGCACCGAGATCGCGCCCTGGACGCTGGTGGAGGCCAACGACAAGCGCTTTGCCCGGGTGAAAGTGCTGCGCACCATCAATGACGCCCTGGAGGCCGCTTTCCGCACGTCCTGAACCATGGGCGCGCATACGCCGGGTGAATGATCGTCGCGGGCGAGGATAGTCGGCATCTATCCTCGCCCTCATCGTCAATGGACCCCGTCCTCCAATCGACAAGAAAGAGGTGCGTCATGCGTGAAGTGGTGATAGTCGACAGCGTCCGGACCGGCCTGGCCAAGTCCTTCCGTGGCAAGTTCAACATGACCCGGCCCGATGACATGGCCGCTCACTGCGTGAACGCGCTGCTGGCACGCAACGACCTGGACCCGGCGCTGGTGGACGACTGCGTGGTCGGCGCCGGCTCCAACGAAGGCGCGCAGGGCCACAACATCGGCCGTAACGTGGCCGTGCTGTCGGGCCTGGGCATCGGCGTTGCCGGCATGACCCTTAACCGCTACTGCTCCTCCGGCCTGCAGGCCATCGCCATCGCCGCCAACCAGATCGCCTCCGGCTGCAGCGACGTGATGGTGGCCGGCGGCGTGGAGTCCATCACCCTGACGCTGAAAAGCATCAACCAGGACAACTTCGTCAACCCGCGCCTTAAGCTGGAACACCCCGGCATCTACTACCCCATGGGCCAGACCGCCGAGATCGTCGCGCGCCGCTACAACGTCAGCCGCGAGGTCCAGGACCTCTACGCCCTGCAGAGTCAGCAACGCACCGCCCGGGCCCAGGCCGACGGCCTGTTCGCCGACGAGATCGTGCCGATGAACGTCAAGTACGCGGTGGAGGACAAGGCCAGCGGCGAGAAGCAGATTCTCGACGGCGTGGTGGACCGGGACGACTGCAACCGCGCCGACACCACCCTGGAGGGCCTGAACAGCCTCAAGCCGGTGTTCGCCGAAGACGGCAGCGTCACCGCCGGCAACTCCTCCCAACTCTCCGACGGCGCCTCCATGACCCTGCTGATGAGCCTGGACAAGGCCATCGAGCTGGGCCTCAAGCCCCGTGCCTTCTTCCGTGGCTTCACTGTGGCCGGCTGCGAGCCGGACGAAATGGGCATCGGCCCGGTGTTCTCGGTGCCCAAGCTGCTCAAGGCCCGTGGCCTGAGCATCGATGACATCGACCTGTGGGAGCTGAACGAGGCCTTCGCCTCCCAGTGCGTCCATGCCCGCGATCGCCTGGGCATCGACAACGAGAAGTACAACGTCAACGGCGGCTCCATCTCCATCGGCCACCCCTTCGGCATGACCGGCTCGCGTCAGGTCGGCCACCTGGTGCGCGAGCTGCAGCGTCGCGGCAAGCGCTACGGCATCGTCACCATGTGCGTGGGCGGCGGCATGGGCGCCACCGGGTTGTTCGAAGCGGTCCGCTGAGTTCCAGCGGCCCATATGTGCGAAACCCGCTGGAGGGGACTTCAGCGGGTTTTGCCATTCAAGGGCGGCAGGTCCGTCAGGCGCGGCTTGCGATCATCTCCTTGGCCTGGACCATGCGGCGAATGTAGGAGGTGATCTCCCGCTCGGCATCGGCCCGGGTGAAGTAGGGGCCTTCCAGGGTGCCTTCACGGGTGGCGAAGAAGTACTGGCCGTTCACCGAACTGATCCGGTCGCTGCGGTAATGGGTGCTGGGGCCGGCGTCTTCAGAGCGTTGGCCGTACATGCGGGGTCTCCGAAAGCGGCGTATAGATGCCTGGAGTCTAATGCGTCGCCGCTGCGCTGCACGGGCTGGCGATGGACGGTTGTGATCACAGGTGTGGCTGGCCGACCGGTACAGTTGGCCAGTCGTCTGGCCGGTGGGTGTAGCTGTTTCCTCGTGTCGGCCCGCCCTAGAATGGCGCACCCGCCGTCCTGCGGGCCCTGCCCTGAGGTTTCCCATGCATGTCTCATCCGGCCGCTGGTTTTTCGGCCTGGTTCTCGCCCTCGTCACTGCGGTGCTCTGGGGCATCCTGCCCATCAAGCTGAAGGAAGTGCTGAAGGTGATGGACCCGGTCACCGTGACCTGGTATCGCCTGATGGTTTCCGGCTCCCTGTTGTTCCTCTACCTGGCGGCCACGCGCCGCCTGCCGACGTTCCGACCGCTGGGGCGCAAGGGGGGCTGGCTGGTGGCACTGGCCATCGCCGGGCTGCTGGGCAACTACGTGCTCTACCTGATGGGCCTGCGCATGTTGACGCCGGGCACCACGCAGTTGGTGATCCAGGTGGCGCCGATCCTGCTGTTGCTGGGCAGCCTGTTCGTCTTCAAGGAGCGCTTCAGCCTCGGCCAGGCCCTGGGCCTGCTGGTGCTGGTGAGCGGCTTCGGGCTTTTCTTCAACCAGCGCCTGGAGGAGCTGTTCACCTCCCTGGGCAGCTACACCACCGGCGTGCTGATCGTCCTTGGCGCGGCCTTCGTCTGGACCTTCTACGGGCTGGCGCAGAAGCAACTGCTGACGGTGTGGAATTCCATGCAGGTGATGATGGTGATCTACCTCGGTTGCGCCTTGCTGCTGACCCCGTGGGTCTCACCGCTGGAGGCGCTGCAACTGAGCCACTTGCAGGGCTGGCTGCTGCTGGCCTGCTGCCTGAACACCCTGGTGGCTTACGGCGCCTTCGCCGAGGCCCTGGCCCATTGGGAGGCGTCCCGGGTCAGCGCCACGCTGGCCATCACCCCGCTGGTGACCTTTGCCTCGGTGGCGGTCGCTGCGAGCTTGTGGCCCGACCACGTCCACCCCGAGCAGATCAACGGGCTGGCCTACGGCGGTGCCGTGCTGGTGGTGCTGGGCTCGGCGCTGACTGCCCTGGCACCGTCACTGGTGCGCAGTTGGAAAGCCCGCCGCCAGCGGGCCGGATGATGCCGCTCAGGCGTGGCCCTTGCCGCCCATCAGCTTGAACCAGAACGCCACGCCATTGGCCAGTTCGGTGCGCAGGGTGGCGGCATCCAGTTGGTCCGCCCGCTCCTTGAGCACCCGCCGCCAGGCTGGCAGTTGCGGCAGGCTGGCGTCGTCCGGTTCGCTGGCGCAGAGGCGGCTGGCCACTTGTACCAGGTCGGCCAGGTCGGCCCGCTCACCATGCTGGCGATCCCAGTGGGTGCGGTGGCGCGCGCAGTCCACCAGCACCGGCGGCAGCTTCCAGGCGGTCAGCACCACCACGCCGATGTCCGCCGAGAGCTGATCGCACAGTTGCTCCAGCACGACTTCCTCGCGGGGTATTTCCGGCCACTGGTCGGCCTCGTCCAGCAGCGGCAGGCTGCCAATGTCCTGCACCAGGCCAGCGAGCATGGCGTCTTCCAGAGAAAGGCGAGTGTAGTCCTGGGCCAGGCAGGCGCAGTAGGCGGCGCAGAGCAGGGCGGTGTTCCAGCGATGGCGGAAGACCTTCTGCAGCACCGGGTCCTTGGTGGTCAGCAGGTTCTGCAGGGTGAAGCTGAGCACCAGGTTGTTCAGGCGCTGCATGCCAAGGCGGGCGATCACCTCCTGCAGGTTCACCCCCGGCCGCAGGTTGCGCAGCAGCGGGGTGGCGGCGAACTGCATCAGGTACGCCGCCAGCGGCGGGTTGCTGTGCAGCAGGCGCGTCACCTGCTCCAGGGAGGCGTGCTCGGATGAGAGCAGCTTGCGCAACTGCATCGAGGTCTCCGGCATCTGCGGGACCTTGGCCTCGCCCTTCATGAAGTGGCTGAGCAGCGAGAACTTGAGGCGGTCGTAGCGGTTGTCCATGGGTTGTGTCCTTCCTCCCTCCTCGATTGACAAGAGTAGAGGGCATTTCTTAGGGTGCCCGACCACTGGACGGCCGGCCGGCCGTGCTCATGCGCCACGGGCGCCGCAGACGGGATGCACCATGACTGAAAGCGATCGGATCAAGCTCGAGGCAGGCTGGAAAGAAGCCCTGCGCGACGAATTCGACAAACCTTACATGAACGCGCTGGGAAATTTCCTGCGCACTGAGAAGGCTGCCGGAAAAGAGATCTACCCGCCGGGGCCGATGATCTTCAACGCCCTCAACTCCACGCCGCTGGACCAGGTGAAGGTGGTGATCATCGGTCAGGACCCTTACCACGGTCCGGGCCAGGCCCACGGCCTGTGCTTCTCGGTGCAGCCGGGGGTGGCCATCCCTCCGTCGTTGCTGAACATCTACAAGGAGCTCAAGCGCGACCTGAACCTCGACATGCCCAGCCACGGCTACCTGCAGAGCTGGGCCGAGCAGGGCGTGTTGCTGCTCAACACCTCCCTCACCGTCGAGCGCGGCCAGGCCGGCTCCCATGCCAACCAGGGCTGGCAGCCGTTCACCGACCGGGTGATCGAAGTGGTCAGCCAGCACCAGCCGCACCTGGTGTTCCTGCTCTGGGGCGCCCACGCCCAGAGCAAGCAGCGGCTGATCGACACCCAGAAGCACCTGGCCCTGCGCTCGCCGCATCCCTCGCCGCTGTCGGCTCACCGGGGCTTTCTTGGCAACGGGCACTTCAGCCGTTGCAACAAGTTCCTCGAGCAGCACGGGCTGGCCCCCATCGACTGGCGCGTCCCTCCGCTGGACTGAGTCGTCGCAAAAGGCCTCACCCCCGCCCCGGGCCTGATTTCCTGAGCGTCCGGCTGTTCAGCCGAGGTTCAGCGAGGGTTCAGGGGCGGTTCAGTGGACCGCCTGCATCATGGCTCCCGAGTTCGACACCTACACACGTCAACAAGGGAGATACCCCTCATGAAAAAGATCATCACCCCCCTCGCGCTGGCCACCACCCTGGGCTTCACCGCACTGTCCGCCCACGCCGCCGAGCCCTTCGTGGGCCTGACCTGGGGTCAGACCAACAACAACATCCAGAACTCCTCGGCGCTGAACGCCAACATGGATCACCCGAGCCTGGACAAGGTCATCCACAAGACCGGCACCTGGGGCATTCGCGCCGGCCAGGCCGATGACAAGGGCCGCTACTACGCGACCTACGAAAACTTCTCCGACACCTACAGCGGCAACAAGCTGCGCCAGCAGAACCTGCTCGGCAGCTACGACCTGTTCCTCCCCCTGGGTGACAACAACACCAAGCTGTTCGGCGGTGCCACCCTGGGCCTGGTCAAGCTCGAGCAGGACGGCTCCGGCCTGCGTCGCGACAGCGACATCGGCTACGCCGCCGGCCTGCAGGCCGGTATCCTCCAGGAGCTGAACAAGAACACCTCCATCGAGGCCGGCTATCGTTACCTGCGCACCAACGCCAGCACCGAAGTCGCGCCCCATGGTGGCCCCAAGCTGGGCTCCCTGGACCTGCACAGCAGCTCCCAGGCCTACATCGGCGCCAGCTACAAGTTCTAACCTCGTGCTGCATCAGGGCCGGGCGATTGCCCGGCCCTCCTTATGGAGAAGACGATGAAACTGCTGGTCGTGGAAGATGAGGCGCTGCTGCGCCACCACCTCTATACCCGCCTGGGCGAGCAGGGCCACGTGGTGGACGCAGTCGCCGATGCCGAGGAGGCGCTCTACCGCGCCGAGGAGTACCACCACGACCTGGCGGTGGTGGACCTGGGACTGCCCGGCATGAGCGGGCTCGACCTGATCCGCCAACTGCGCAGCCGCGACAAGACCTTCCCCATCCTCATCCTGACCGCCCGCGGCAACTGGCAGGACAAAGTGGAGGGCCTGGCCGCCGGCGCCGACGACTACGTGGTCAAGCCGTTCCAGTTCGAAGAGCTGGAGGCTCGCCTCAATGCCCTGCTGCGGCGTTCGTCCGGCTTCGTCCAGTCCACCATCGAGGCCGGCCCGCTGGTGCTCGACCTGAACCGCAAGCAGGCGCTGATGAATGGCGAGTCCCTGGGGCTCACCGCCTTCGAATACCGCATCCTCGAATACCTCATGCGCCACCATCAGCAGGTGGTCGCCAAGGAGCGGCTGATGGAGCAGCTCTACCCGGACGACGACGAGCGCGACCCCAATGTCATCGAAGTGCTGGTCGGCCGATTGCGGCGCAAGCTCGAGGGTGACAACGGCTTCCGCCCCATCGACACGGTGCGCGGCCAGGGCTACCTGTTCACCGAGCGCTGCCGATGAGGCGACACCCCCTGGCGGGGTTCTCCCTGCGTCTGCGGTTGATGCTCGGCGCTGCCGGCCTGGCGGTGCTGTTCATGCTGGCGTTGCTGCCGGTGCTCAGCAAAGCGTTCGACACCGCCATGGAGCAGGCCATCGAGAAGCGCCTCGCGGCCGATGCCAGCGCGCTGATCGCCGCCGCCCGCATCGTCGACGGCAAGCTCGACATGCCCGACAAGCTCCCCGACGAGGAGTTCGACAACCTCGACGCCCACCAGCTCGGCTTCATCTACGACAGTGAAGGCCGGCTGATCTGGCAGTCACGCTCCTCCCAGGACGAGAGCGTCCACTACCTGCCGCGCTACGACGGGCGTGGCCACGAGTTCACCCAGATCCACGACGATCGCAGCCGACGCTTCTTCGTCTACGACGTCGAGATCGACCTGCTGCGCGGCCAGGCCGCTGCCTTCAGCATCGTCACCATGCAACCGATGAGCGACTACCAGGTGATGCACGACGGCTTCCTCCAACAGCTCTACTTCTGGCTCGGCACGGCCCTGCTGGCGCTGCTGGTGATGCTCTGGTTCGGCCTCACCTGGGGTTTTCGCAGCCTGCGCCGCCTCAGCGAAGAGCTGGACCAGGTGGAGTCCGGTACCCGTGACGCCCTGAGCGACGCCCACCCCCGCGAACTGCTGCGCCTGACCAAGTCCCTCAACCGCCTGCTGGACAGCGAACGCCGCCAGCGCGAGCGCTACCGCCATTCCCTCGACGATCTGGCCCACAGCCTCAAGACACCGCTCTCGGTGCTGCAGGGCGTCAGCGAAACCATCGCCGCCCGCCCCGGCGACACCGAACCGGCGCGGGTGCTGCGCAACCAGATCGAACGCATGAGCCAGCAGATCGGCTACCAGTTGCAACGGGCCACCCTGCGCAAGAGCGGCCTGGTGCGCCACCGGGTGCAGCTCGCCCCGTTGCTGGACACCCTCTGTGACGCCCTCGACAAGGTCTACCGCGACAAGCGGGTCAAGGTCCTGCGGGACTTCGACCCGGCCCTGCAGGTGCCCGTGGAGCAGGGCGCCCTGCTGGAGATGCTCGGCAACCTGCTGGAGAACGCCTACCGGTTGTGCCTCGGCACCGTGCGGGTCAGCGCCCGGGAGAACGGGGCCAGTTGCGAGCTGGTGGTCGAGGACGACGGCCCCGGCGTACCGGCGGACCAGCGCGCGCGCATCCTCCAGCGCGGAGAGCGGGCCGACGCCCAGCACCCGGGGCAGGGCATCGGCACCGCCGTGGTGCTGGACATCGTCGAGAGCTTCGAGGGCGAACTGGCCCTGGGTGACTCGCCCCTGGGCGGCGCCGAGTTCCGCATCCGCCTGCCGCTTCAATGAACCCTGGCTCACCCCGCCCGACCGGCGCGGGCTCCGGCTGATTGACCCTGCTCAGACACGCCACTAAGCTGCGCGCCTGCACCAGGTGCCCCACGGTTTTTGGCCGGCGGGGTGAAACAGGGAAGCCGGTCCATTCCATCAAGAATCCGGCGCTGCCCCCGCAACGGTAGGCGAGTCAACCACCGCATCCAGCCACTGTGCCCAGGCATGGGAAGGCGCGGTCAGGGAACCCCAGGTTCCGCTCGCAAGCCCGGAGACCGGCCCGGTGCGAGCGGGCATGGCCACGGCCATGCGTCCATCCCTGGAGTCGCGCGGGTGGCGCGACGGAGACCCACATGCAGTCCCCCGTATCCCGGGCATCCGCCACATGGATGCTGCTCGGCCTTGGCGCCGTATTCCCCGCCCATGGCGAGCCCCTCGAACTGACGCCGCAGAGCGTCACCGCCACGCGCACCTCGCAGCCTGTGCGCGCCAGTCTGGCCGCCACCACCGTCATCGACCGTGACGCCATCGAGCGCAGCCAGGCCCGCTCGGTGCCCGAGCTGCTGCGCCAGGTGCCCGGCGTCACCCTCAGCAACAACGGCGGCCCCGGCAAGAACACCACGCTGTTCATGCGTGGCGCCGAGTCCGATCACGTGCTGGTGCTGGTGGACGGGGTGAAGATCGGTGCGGCCAGCAACGGCTTGGCCGCCTTCCAGGACCTGCCGGTGGAGCTGATCGAGCGCATCGAAGTGGTCCGCGGCCCGCGCTCCAGCCTCTACGGCTCCGAAGCCATCGGCGGGGTGATCCAGATCTTCACCCGTCAGGGCAGCGGCGACGGCACTGCCAAGCCCTGGTTCTCCGCCGGCTACGGCACCCACGACAGCTACCAGGGCAGCGCCGGCGTCAGCGGCGGTGGCGAGCAGGGCTGGTACAGCCTGGGCATCAGCAGCCAGGACAGCGATGGCATCGACGCCATCAGCCCGCGTAGCAGCTACCACGAGGGCGACGCCGACGGCTACCGCAACCTCTCCGGCACCCTGCGCGCCGGCTACCGCTTCGACAACGGCCTGGAACTGGACGGCACCCTCCTGCGGGCCAAGGCCCACACCGACCTGGACCTGGTGTCCCCGTTCAGCCCCGGCGGCGGCCGCAATGCCAACGCCGACAACGAGCAGCGTGTCATCGGCGGGCGCGCCCGTTTCAGCCCGGTGGAGCCCTGGGGCATCACCCTCCAGGCCGGCCGCAGCGAAGACCTGTCGCGCACCGAGGCCGGCGGGCAGTTCGACTCGCGCTTCGACAGCCAGCGCAACACCGCCTCCTGGCTCAACGAGCTCACCCTGACCGAGGGCCACACCCTCAGCCTCGGCCATGACTGGCAGCAGGACGAGGTGGACAGCTCCACCCACTTCGACCGCGACTCGCGCCTCAACCGCGGCACCTTCGCCCAGTACCTGGGGGAGGCCGGCCGACAGGACTGGCAACTCGCCCTGCGCCGCGACAACAACCAGCAGTTCGGCCGCCACGACACCGGCAGCGCCGCCTGGGGTTATGCGCTCAGCGATGCGCTGCGCTTCAGCCTCAGCTATGGCACCGCCTTCAAGGCCCCCACTTTCAACGAGCTGTACTACCCCGGCTACGGCAACCCCAGGCTCAAGGCCGAGACCTCTGAAAGCTTCGAGGCGGCGCTGCGCGGCGAGCACGACTGGGGGCACTGGTCGGCCAACCTGTTCCGCACCCACGTCGACGACCTCATCGTCCACGACGCCCAGGCCGGCACCGGCCCCTTCGGCGGCCCCAACAACATCGGCAAGGCGCGCATCGACGGCGCCGAGCTGAGCCTCGGCAGCCGCTGGCTCGGTTGGGACTGGAACGCCAACCTGACCCTGCTCGACAGCGTCAACCGCGCCCACGACGGCAACCACGGCAATCAGTTGCCGCGTCGTGCCCAGCAGGTGTTCAACCTGGACCTGGACCGGCGCATCGGCGCCATCGGCCTGGGCGCCACCCTGCATGCCGAAGGCCGGCGTTTCGACGACGTCGCCAACGACGACCGCCTGGCCGGCTTTGCCACCCTCGACCTGCGGGGCGAGTACTGGCTGAGCGAGGAGTGGCGCCTGCAAGCCAAGGTCAGCAACCTCTTCGCTGCCGACTACGAGACCGCCAAGGACTTCAACCAGCCTGGCCAGGCCGTCTACTTCAGCGTTCGCTACCAGGCCCTGTAACCCCTGAGCATCGTGGCCGAGGGCGGCGAAACAGCCCGCCCCCGGCGTAAACTGCGCATCTTCCGCCGGCGCCCGTGTCGGCCCCGAACCGAGGACTCCCATGAGCGAATCCCCCGAACGCGACCAGCGCCACAAGGCGCGCATGCAGCGCAAGAAAGCCCTGATCGACGAGAAGATCGCCCAGGCCCAGGACGAGTACGGCCTGCTGCTGGTGCACACCGGCAACGGCAAGGGCAAGAGCAGCTCCGCCTTCGGCATGGTCGCCCGCGCCCTCGGCCACGGCTTCAAGGTGGGCGTGGTGCAGTTCATCAAGGGCGGCATGTCCACCGGCGAGGAAGCCTTCTTCCGCCGCTTCCCCGAAGAGGTCAGCTTCCACGTCATGGGCGAGGGCTACACCTGGGACACCCAGGACCGCCAGCGCGACATCGACAAGGCCCGCGCCGCCTGGGCCGTGGCCCGTGAGTTGCTGGACGACCCCGAGGTGGGCCTGGTGGTGCTCGACGAGCTGAACATCGCCCTCAAGCACGGCTACCTGGCGCTGGACGAGGTGCTGCGCGACATCGAGTCCCGCCCCGAGCACCAGCACGTGGTCGCCACCGGCCGGGGCGCGCCCGAGGCGCTGATCGAGGCGGCGGACACCGTCACCGAGATGAGCCTGGTCAAGCACGCCTTCAAGGCCGGGGTGAAGGCCCAGAAGGGCGTGGAGTTCTGATGACCCGCACCTGCCCCGCACTGCTCATCGCCGCCCCCGCCTCCGGCCAGGGCAAGACCACCGTCACCGCCGCCCTGGCGCGCCTGCACGCCCGCCAGGGCCGGCGCGTGCGGGTGTTCAAGTGCGGGCCGGACTTCCTCGACCCGATGATCCTCGCCCGCGCCTCGGGCCACCCGGTCTACCAGTTGGACCTGTGGATGATCGGCGAGGCCGAAAGCCGGCGCCTGCTGTGGGAAGCGGCGGGGGAGGCGGACCTGATCCTCATCGAGGGCGTCATGGGGCTGTTCGACGGCTCGCCGTCCGCCGCCGACCTGGCGCGGCACTTCGGCGTGCCGGTGCTGGGGGTGATCAACGGCGCCGCCATGGCCCAGACCTTCGGCGCCCTGGCCGTGGGCCTGGCCACCTACCAACCGGACCTGCCGTTCGCCGGCGTCCTCGGCAACCGCGTTGGCAGCCAGCGCCACAGCGACCTGATCCGTGACAGCCTGCCGGACTGGATCCGCTGGTACGGTGCCCTGCCGCGCAGCGCCGAGGTGGAGCTGCCCAGCCGCCACCTGGGGCTGGTGCAGGCCGAGGAGCTGGCCGACCTGGACGCCCGCCTGGATGCCGCCGCCGATGCCCTGGCCGCCAGCGCCGAAGTGGCGTTGCCGCCCGCCGTGGCCTTCGCCGCGCCGGCAGACGAACCCCTCGAACCCTGGCTCGAGGGCGTGCGCATCGGCGTCGCCCGTGACACCTCCTTCGCCTTCCTCTACCAGGGCAACCTCGACCTGCTGCAGCGCCTGGGCGCCGAGCTGGTGTACTTTTCGCCCCTGACGGACGCCGAACTGCCGACGGTGGACAGCCTCTACCTGCCCGGTGGCTACCCGGAGCTGCACCTGCCGCAACTGGCCGGCAACCCGGCCATGGCCGCCGCCATCCGCGCCCACCACCAGGCCGGCAAGCCGATCCTCGCCGAGTGCGGCGGCATGCTCTACCTGCTGGAGGCGCTCACCGATGCCGCCGGCCAGTCCGCCGAGCTGCTGGGCCTGCTGCCCGGCCGCGCGGTGATGCAGAAGCGCCTGGCCGCCCTGGCCCTGCAGGAAGCCGCGCTGCCGGAAGGCACCCTGCGCGGGCACACCTTCCACCACTCGCTGCTGGAGTCCCCCGAGGCACCGCTGGTGCGCGGCCTGTGTCCCAACGACAAGCCGGTGGCCGAGGCGGTGTACCGCATCGGCCGGCTGACTGCCTCGTACATCCACTTCTACCTGCCGTCCAACCCCCGGGCGGCCGCGGAGCTGCTGCGCCCATGAGCGACCACGCCTACCGCCCCGAGGACCGCGAGGCGATCTACCGGGTCATCGCCGAGCGCCGCGACATGCGTCACTTCGTCGGCGGTGAGGTGGCGCCCGAGCTGCTGGCGCGGCTGCTGCAGGCTGCCCATCAGGCGCCCAGCGTCGGGCTGATGCAGCCTTGGCGCTTCATCCGCATCCGCGACCGGGCGCTGCGCGAGGCCATCCACGGCCTGGTGGAGGCGGAGCGGGTGCGCACCGCCGAGGCCCTGGGCGAGCGTTCCGACGAATTCATGCGGCTGAAGGTGGAAGGCATCCTCGACTGCGCCGAGCTGCTGGTGGCCGGTCTGATGGACGGGCGCGAAGCCCATGTCTTCGGGCGACGCACCCTGCCGGAAATGGATATGGCTTCGCTGGCCTGCGCCATTCAGAATCTCTGGCTCGCCGCCCGCGCCGAAGGGCTGGGCATGGGCTGGGTCTCGCTGTTCGAGCCCCAGGCCCTGGCCGACCTGCTGGGCATGCCGCCCGGCAGCAAGCCCCTGGCGGTGCTCTGCCTGGGCCCGGTGGAAGCCTTCTACCCGGCGCCGATGCTGGCGCTGGAAGGCTGGGCGCAACCGCGCCCGCTGAGTGATCTGCTGTTCGAGAACCATTGGGGACACACGCAATGAGCCTGGGCCTGACCACACTGGTCGCACTGCTGCTGGACGCCCTGTTCGGCGAGCCCCGTCGCGGCCACCCGCTGGTGCTGTTCGGCCGCTGGGCCGAGCGCCTGGAGCGTCGTTTCAATCCGGGCGGACGCGGCTGGCGCAGCCACGGCGTCAGCGCCTGGCTGCTGGCGGTGCTGCCGCCGACGGCGGTGGTCTGGCTGCTGGCCGATATCCCCGGGCTGGGCTGGGTGGTCAGCGTGCTGGCGCTGTATGCCGCCGTCGGCCTGCGCAGCCTCAACGAACACGCCGAGCCGGTGGCCCAGGCGCTGGAGCAGGGCGACCTGGCCCGCGCGCGGGAACGGGTCGGCTACATGGTCAGCCGCGACACCCGCGAGCTGGACGACAGCGCCGTGGCCCGCGCCGCCACCGAATCGGTGCTGGAGAACGGCAGCGACGCGGTGTTCGCCGCGCTGTTCTGGTTCGCCGTGGCCGGCGCGCCGGGGGTGGTGCTCTACCGCCTGGCCAACACCCTCGACGCCATGTGGGGCTACCGCAACGCGCGCTTCGAACGCTTCGGCTGGGCGGCGGCGCGCATCGACGACGTCCTCAACTACATCCCCGCGCGTCTGGTGGCGCTGACCTACGCCGTGCTCGGCAAGACAGCGCTGGCCCTGCAGTGCTGGCGCAAGCAGGCGCCGCTGTGGGACAGCCCCAACGCCGGCCCGGTGATGGCCGCCGGCGCCGGCGCGCTGGGCGTGCAACTGGGCGGGCCGGCGATCTACCACGGCGAGCTGCACGAGCGGCCGCGCCTGGGGGAGGGCGAGCCCGCCTGCGCCGTCGACATCCAGCGCGGCATGGACCTGGTGCGCCAGGGCGTGATGCTCTGGGTCGCCGTACTGATCGTCGGAGGGTGGCTCCTTGCTTGAACATGGCGGACGGCTGCGCCTGGCCGCGCAGCGCTATCGCATTCCCGAAGGCGACTGGCTGGACCTCTCCACCGGCATCGCCCCCTACGGCCTGACCCTGCCGCCGATCCCCGCCCAGGCCTGGGCCCGCCTGCCGGAGCGGGACGACGGCCTGGAAGACGCCGCCCGCGACTACTACGGCGCCTGTGGGCTGCTGCCGGTGGCCGGCTCCCAGGCCGCGATCCAGGCCCTGCCGCGTCTGCGCAAGCGCAGCCAGGTGGGCATCATCTCGCCGTGCTACGCCGAGCACGCCGCCGCCTGGCGCCGTGAAGGCCACCGCCTCGAAGAGATCAGCGAAGCCGGCGCCCGCCGCGCCGTGGATCGCCTCGACGTGCTGCTGGTGGTCAACCCCAACAACCCCACCGGGCAGCGTTTCACCCCGGACCTGCTGCTGGACTGGCACGGCCGCCTGGCCGAGCGCGGTGGCTGGCTGGTGGTGGACGAGGCGTTCATGGACGTCACCCCGGAGCAGAGCCTGGCCAATGCCAGCCACCTGCCGGGGCTGATCGTGCTGCGCTCCTTCGGCAAGTTCTTCGGCTTGGCCGGCCTGCGCCTGGGCTTCGTGCTGGCCGAGGGGCGGCTGCTGGGCGAACTGGACGAACTGCTCGGCCCCTGGACCGTCAGCGGCCCGGCCCGCGCCCTGGCCCGGAGCCTGCTGGAAGACCGCGCCGGCCAGGCCCGGCAGCGCGAGCGCCTGCAGGCCGACGGGCAGCGCCTGGAGGCCCTGCTGGCCGGCCACGATCTGGTGCCCACCGGCGGCTGCGCGCTGTTCCAGTGGGTGGCCATGCCCCACGCCAAGGTGCTGCACGAGTACCTGGCGGCGCGGGGCATCCTCACCCGGCTGTTCACCGCACCGCCCAGCCTGCGCTTCGGCCTGCCGCCTGACGCGGCCGGCTGGCGCCGCCTCGACGAGGCGCTGGCCGGCTTCAACCAGGAGTTCGCATGACCACCCTCATGGTGCAGGGCACCACCTCCGACGCCGGCAAGAGCACCCTGGTGACCGCGCTGTGCCGCTGGCTCAAGCGCCAGGGCGTGGCCGTGGTGCCGTTCAAGCCGCAGAACATGGCGCTGAACAGCGCGGTGACCGCCGATGGCGGCGAGATCGGCCGCGCCCAGGCGGTGCAGGCCCAGGCCTGCGGGCTGGCGCCGCACACCGACATGAACCCGGTGCTGCTCAAGCCCAACAGCGACACCGGCGCCCAGGTGATTATCCACGGCCGCGCCGTCACCTCGATGAATGCTGTGGCCTACCACGACTACAAGAAGGTCGCCCTGCAGGCGGTGCTGGCCTCCCACCAGCGCCTGCAGGCGGGCTACCAGGTGGTGATGGTGGAGGGCGCCGGCTCCCCGGCGGAGATCAACCTGCGCGCCAACGACATCGCCAACATGGGCTTCGCCGAGGCGGTGGACTGCCCGGTGATCCTCATCGCCGACATCGACCGGGGCGGCGTCTTCGCCCACCTGGTGGGCACCCTGGAACTGCTCTCGGACAGCGAGCAGGCACGGGTGAAGGGCTTCGTCATCAACCGCTTCCGGGGCGACATCGCCCTGCTGCAACCCGGCCTCGACTGGCTGGAGCAGCGCACCGGCAAGCCAGTGCTGGGGGTGCTGCCGTACCTCACCGACTTCCACCTGGAGGCCGAGGATGCCATCGACCGCCGCCAGGCCGACAAGACCGGCGAGGTGCTGCGGGTGGCGGTGCCGGTGCTGCCGCGCATCAGCAACCACACCGATTTCGATCCCCTGCGCCTGCACCCGCAGGTGCAGCTCACCTTCGTTGCGCCGGGGCAGCCGCTGCCACCGGCTGACCTGGTCATCCTCCCCGGCTCCAAGAGCGTGCGCGCCGACCTGGCGCGGCTGCGCGAACATGGCTGGGACCGCGCCCTGGCCCGTCACCTGCGCTACGGCGGCAAGGTGCTGGGCATCTGCGGCGGCTACCAGATGCTCGGCCGGCGCATCGCCGATCCCCATGCCCTGGAAGGCCCGGCGGGGGAGAGCGAGGGCCTCGGCCTGCTGGAACTGGACACCGTGCTGGAGCCGGAGAAGCAACTGCGTAACGTGCGCGGCCGCCTGAGCCTGGGCGACGTGCCGGTGAGCGGCTACGAGATCCACGCCGGGGTCAGCCAGGGCTCGGCCCTGGAGCGCCCCGTCGTTCAGTTGGACGATGGCCGCTGCGATGGGGCCCTGAGCCCGGACGGCCAGGTGCTCGGCACCTACCTGCACGGCCTGTTCGAGGGCGCCGAGGCCCGCGAGGCGCTGCTGCGCTGGGCCGGCCTGGAGCAGGTGCAGGCGGTGGACTACCCGGCGCTGCGCGAGCGCGACATCGAGCGCCTGGCCGATCAGGTCGAGCGCCACCTGGACACCGACCTGCTGCGCCGCCTCTGCGGCCTGGAGCCTGCCCATGGCTGAACTGATCCTCGGCGGCGCCCGCTCGGGCAAGAGCCGCCTGGCCGAACGACAGGCGGCCGACTCCGGTCTGGCGGTGGTGTACATCGCCACCAGCCAGCCGCTGGATGGCGAGATGAGCGCCCGCGTCGCCCATCACCGTGCCCGCCGGCCCGACCACTGGAGTCTGGTAGAGGAGCCCGTGGAGCTGGCCCGCGTGCTGCGCGAGCGTGCCGGTGCCGACACCTGCCTGCTGGTGGACTGCCTGACCCTCTGGCTCACCAACCTGCTGATGCTGGAGGACGATGCGCGCCTGGCTGCCGAGCGCGATGCGCTGCTGGCCTGCATCGCCGAGCTGCCCGGCCGCGTGCTGCTGGTGAGTAATGAAACCGGCCTGGGGGTGGTGCCCCTGGGTGAATTGACCCGGCGCTACGTGGACGAGGCGGGCTGGCTGCACCAGGCCCTGGCCGAACGCTGCACCCGCGTGACTTTTACCGTCGCCGGCCTGCCCATGCTGTTGAAGGGAGCTTCCTGATGAACACCGACGCTTGGTGGCTGGCCGCCTGCCAACCCGAAGACGCCTCCGCCCGCGACCTGGCCCTCACCCGGCAGGGCCAGTTGACCAAGCCCCGTGGCGCCCTGGGCCGCCTGGAGGACGTGGCCGTGACCCTGGCTGCCCTGCAGGGCCGCGAGCGTCCGCGCATCGAGCGGC
Source organism: Pseudomonas sp. ENNP23 (assembly GCF_001728945.1). Taxonomy (NCBI): domain Bacteria; kingdom Pseudomonadati; phylum Pseudomonadota; class Gammaproteobacteria; order Pseudomonadales; family Pseudomonadaceae; genus Pseudomonas; species Pseudomonas sp. ENNP23. The sequence continues at coordinate 126,006 of NZ_LYSP01000004.1, read as the reverse complement.
CCTGGTTCACCGTGTTCGCCGGTGACCACGGCGTGGTGGCCGAGGGCGTGTCGGCCTATCCCCAGGCGGTGACCGGCGAGATGCTGCGCAACTTCGTGCGCGGCGGTGCCGCCATCAGCGTGCTGGCGCGCACCCAGGGCGCACCGCTGGAGCTGGTGGACCTGGGCACCGCCGTGCCCATCGAGCCGCTGCCCGGTGTGCTGCACCTGAACCTCGGGCCGGGTACGGCAAACTTCGCCCAGGGCCCGGCGATGACCGAAGCGCAGTGCCACGCCGCCCTGGCAGCCGGCCGCGACAGCGCCGAGCGTGCCCGTGCCGAAGGCGCCGACCTGTACCTGGGCGGCGAGATGGGCATCGGCAACACCACCACCGCCAGCGCCCTGGCTGCCGCCCTGACCGGCACCTCCGCCACCACCCTGGCGGGCCCGGGCACCGGCCTGGACGCGGTGGGCGTGCAGCGCAAGGCCCAGGTGATCGACCAGGCCCTGGCGCTGCACCGGGCTCACTGCGAGGCCCCGCTTCTGGGCACCCTGGAGGCCCTGCGGCGCCTGGGCGGCTTCGAACTGGCGGCCCTGGCGGGCGCCTACCTGGCCTGTGCCCAGCGTGGCATCCCGGTGCTGGTGGATGGCTTCATCTGCAGCGTTGCCGCGCTCTGTGCCGTGCGCCTCAACCCCACGTGCCGTCCCTGGCTGTTGTTTGCCCACCGCTCCGCCGAGCCCGGCCATCGGGCGGTGCTGGAGGCCCTGGGCGCCGAGCCGCTGCTGGACCTGGGCCTGCGTCTGGGCGAGGGCAGTGGTGCGGCGGTGGCTTTGCCGCTGCTGCGCCTGGCCTGCGAGCTGCACGGCGGCATGGCCACCTTCGCCGAGGCGGCGGTATCGGACCGCCCGGCATGAGCCGGGTCATCGACCTGCTGCGCCATGGCGAGACCGAGCGCGGTGGCGGTTTTCGCGGCAGCCTCGACGATGCCCTGACCGCCACCGGCTGGGCACAGATGCGCGCCGCCGTGGAAGGCGCCGGGCCCTGGGGGCGGATCGTCAGCTCGCCGTTGCAGCGTTGCGCCGTCTTCGCCCGCGAGCTGGCGGAGCGGCTGGCGCTGCCCCTGGCCTTCGACGAGGACCTGCGCGAATTGCACTTCGGCGACTGGGAAGGGCGCAGCGCGGCCGAGCTGATGGAGACCGACGCCGATGGGCTCGGTGCCTTCTGGAATGACCCCTATGCCTTCACCCCGCCCAACGGCGAGCCACTGGAGGCTTTCGAGGCGCGGGTGCTGGCGGCCCGCCAGCGGCTGCTGGAGGGCGGCGATGGGCCGGTGTTGGTGGTCAGCCATGGCGGGGTGATCCGCCTGTTGCTGGCGCAGGCCCGGGGCCTGCCCCGGCAGCAACTGATGAGCGTCGAGGTGCCCCACGCCTCGCTGCAACGGATCGTGCTGCCATGACGCCGTTGCTGATCGCCTTGCAGTTCCTCACCCGCCTGCCGGTGCGCCTGCCGGGCATGCCCGAGCCGCAGCAGATCGGTCGTTCGCTGCTGTTCTACCCGCTGGTGGGCGTGCTGCTCGGCCTGTTGCTGCTGGGCCTGGAGTGGCTGCTGGGGGATACCGCGCTGCTGCTCAAGGCGGCGCTGCTGTTGGCCGCCTGGGTGGCCCTGAGCGGTGGCCTGCACCTGGATGGCCTGGCCGATACGGCGGATGCCTGGGTCGGCGGCTACGGCGACCGCGAGCGCACCCTGGCGATCATGAAGGACCCACGCAGCGGCCCCATCGCGGTGGTGGTGCTGGTGCTGGTGTTGCTGCTGAAGTTCGCCGCGCTGGTGGCGCTGCTGGAGCAGGGCCCCATCGCTGCGCTGCTGCTGGCGCCCTGGCTGGCGCGCGGCCTGCTGCCGTTGCTGTTCATGACCACGCCCTATGTGCGCCCGGGCGGCCTGGGCCAGGCCCTGGCCGAGCACCTGCCGCGCCAGGCGCTGCCCTGGGTGCTGGGCGCTCATGCGCTGCTGGGGCTGGTGTTCGGCTGGGTGGCGCTGGTGTCGCTGCTGGCGGCCCTGGCGGTGTTCGCCGGGTGGCGGCGCGGCCTGATGCGTCGGTTGGGCGGCACCACCGGTGACACCGCCGGAGCGCTGGTGGAGCTGGTGGAGGTGGGGGTGCTGGTGGCGGTAGCGCTGCTGGGTTGAGCACCGGGGCCGCGCGGCCCCGGTGCGTCCCGGTTCAGAAGCGCAACTTGCTGCGCCAGTCCTCGTGGACGGCGGTGGGGGCTACTTCCACACGGAAGCGGCTGCCGTCCTGGGCGTTGCCCCAGAGGAACAGGTGGTCCTTCCAGGCGCCGTCGGGCCAGATCTTCAGGTAGTAGTCGTGGCCGGGCAGGGGGCGTTGCCCGCTGTAGTCGATGAAGGCCACCTGGTCGCCGTCCTTCAGGCATTGGCCCTGGTCATTGTCGATCTGCACACGCAGGTGCCGCGAGGGCTTGCCAGCAGCGGGGTAGTAGCCCCACTTGCCGGCACCGTGGGCGTACCAGGTGAGGAAGTGGCCGGGGTAGGCGCGGGACTCCAGGGTGACGTAGTCGCCGTTGCGCACGCAGAAGCTGGCGAAGTGGTCCCAGGCATTGAGGCTGAAGGTGCTGGCGTCGTCGCGGCCGTTGCCGGTGACGGTGACCCAGTGGGTGGCCTTTGCTCCGGTGCGCAGGGCGTTGCCGTTGTCCAGGCTGCGCAGCACCACGCGGGCGTAGCGGTTGTCGGTGGGCTTGTAGGCCTGCTGCGGTGTGCGCTGCGGGTCGGCGTAGGTGAAGGCGGCCACCGGGTAGTGGTCGGAGTAGTCCTGGTAGTACCAGGTGTTGACGCCGTCGCTGGCGCTCCAGCGCGGGGAGGGGATGTCCAGCGCCTGGTTGTGCCAGTAGGACACCTGGCCATGGCGGTTGGAAACCAGGATGTAGTCGAGGTACTCCGGCGGGTTGCCGGGCGCCTGGCCGGGGCCGTTGTCCTTGTAGGGGTACTGGTAGCCGGTGACGCCATTGCGCCGGGTGTCGAAGGTGGCGGAGGCGCCGGCGTAGCTGTCGGGTTCGCGCAGGTCCAGTTGGGCCAGCATGTGCGGGTATTCGTCGCTGCCGCGGATGACGTTGAGGTCGCCACCGATGAACAGCACTTCGCTGGCGGGGATGTTCTCGCGGTCGATGAAGGCGCGCATTTCCCTGAACTGGCTCTCCCGCACGGCACGGCCGCCGTCCGGGCAGACGCTGTCGGCAGCCTGGGTGTGGGTGGCGATGACGTGGAAGGGGCGCTCGCCACGCTGCACCTTGACGTAGACGAAGCCCTTGTTGGCCAGCCTGTCGGCGCCACAGGCATCGCTGTAGAGGTATTGGACCCTGCGCACGATGGGCCAGCGGCTGACGATGGCGACGCCGCCGTCGTCGAGGCTGGCGGCGGGGTTGCCGGTGGTGGCGTCCCAGCCGGCAGTGGACCGGCCGAGTACGGGCGTCTGGTGCGGGTAGCGGTCCTTGAGGCCGCTCAGCAGGATGTCGGAGGCGGCGTTGTCGAACAGTTCGTTGAAGATCACCAGGTCGCGGCCTTCCAGGTAGTCGGCGCGGGTCATCAGCCGGGCGCGCTCCTGGTTGCTCCAGCTGAACTTGAACGGCAGCGGCGTGAGGAAGAAGGCGTTGTGGGTGAGCAGGTTGTAGGCGTCGGGCCGCAGATCGGGTGTGGCAAGGGCCGGGGTGGCGAGCAGGGCGAGCATCGCCCAGGTGATTCGGGAGCTGGTCATCGGTGTGTCCGTGTTGGGGAGGGTTCAGGGCGGCGCGACGCTACCACTGGTGGGCAGAGCGGCGGCGCCCCCATCCAGGGGTTCGGCTGTAGGAAACATCAGGTCTATGACGGCGACATTTCCATGGGTCTGCTTTAGCCCTGGGCGTGCCAGTCCCGGGCCTCCCTGGGAGGCCCGGGATGGGGCTCAGTCGAAGACGAAGTGCTCCCCCGGCAGGCCCATGACCGAGGCGGTGGGCCTGGTCATGGCGGCGGCGTGGCCCTTGGCGCGGGGCAGCAGGCGGTCGAAGTAGAAGTCGCTGGTGGCCAGCTTGGCGCGGTAGAAGTCCTCGGACTCGCTGCCGCCTTCACGCAGGTGGCGGCGGGCGGCGGCCTCCTGCAGGGCCCAGGCGTAGGCGAGGGCGGCGTAGCCGGCGTACATGAGGAAGTCGTGGCTGGCGGTGCCCACCAGGTCGCGGTCCTTGCGGGCGCGCAGGGCGATGCGCAGGGTCAGGACGTTCCACTGCCCGGCGAGCTTGAGCAGGGTCAGGGCGCGGCCGCGCATGGCGGGCTCCTGCCTGATCAGGTCCACGGCGAAGCGGGCCATCTGCCCGGTGAAGTCGCGCACGGCCTTGCCCTGGGTCATCAGCAGCACCTTGCGGCCGAGCAGGTCGAGGGCCTGGATGCCGGTGGTGCCTTCGTAGAGGGTGGCGATGCGGGCGTCGCGGACGATCTGCTCCATGCCGTGCTCGCGGATGTAGCCGTGGCCGCCGAACACCTGCATGCCGAGGTTGGCGCTCTCCAGGCCCAGTTCGGTGAGGCAGCCCTTGAGGATGGGGGTGAGGAAGCCGAGTTTGTCGTCCCAGTGTTCGTACTGGCCGGTGTCGTTCTGCAGGATGCCTTCGATCATGCGGTCGGCGTACTGGGTGGCGAGGTAGACCAGCGCGCGACCGCCTTCGGCGATGGCCTTCTGGGTCAGCAGCATGCGCCGCACGTCACCGTGGTGCATCAGCACGTCGGCCACCTCGCCCGGTTCCTTGGTGCCGGAGAGGGCGCGCATGGAGCGGCGTTCGCGGGCGTAGGCGAGGGCGCCCTGGTAGGCCAGCTCGGCGGTGGCGACGCCCTGGATGGCGGTGCCGATGCGGGCGCTGTTCATGAAGGTGAACATGCATTCCAGGCCCTTGTTCGGTGGGCCGATGAGGTAGCCGGTGGCGCCGTCGAAGTTCATCACGCAGGTGGCCGAGGCCTTGATGCCCATCTTCTTCTCCAGCGCGCCGCAGTTGACGCCGTTGCGCGGGCCGAGGCCGCCGTCGGCGCCGGGGAGGAACTTGGGCACGATGAACAGGGAGATGCCACGGGTGCCCTTGGGGGCGTTGGGCAGGCGGGCGAGGACGATGTGGATGATGTTCTCGGTGAGGTCGTGGTCCCCGGAGGAGATGAAGATCTTGGTGCCGGTGAGGGCGTAGCTGCCGTCGGCGTTGGCGTCGGCGCGGGTCTTCACCTGGCCCAGGTCGGTGCCGCACTGGGGCTCGGTGAGGCACATGGTGCCGGCCCAGCGGCCTTCGGTGAGCGGGGTGAGGTAGGTGCGTTTCTGCTCCTCGGTGCCGTGCTGCATGAGGGTGTTCATGGCGCCGAGGGAGAGGCCGGGGTACATGGAGAAGGGCCAGTTGGCGGTGCCGAGCATCTCCTGCTTGAGGGCGCCGAGGCTCATGGGCAGGCCCTGGCCGCCGTACTCGACGGGGTGGGAGAGGCCTTGCCAGCCGCCGGCGACGTAGGCGTCGTAGGCCTCCTTGTAGCCCTTGGGCGTGCGCACTTCGCCGTTCTCCAGGTGGCAGCCTTCCTCGTCGCCGCTGTGGTAGAGCGGGGCGATGACTTCCTCGCAGAGCTTCGCGCACTCGCCGAGGATGGCGTCGACCATGTCGGGGGTGGCGTCCTGGCCGTTGGCGAGGCTGCGGTAGTGGGCAGGGAAGTCGAAGACTTCGTTGAGCAGGAAACGGGTGTCGCGCAGGGGCGCCTTGTAGCTGGGCATCGGGACCTCGGCAGGCAGGTGGCAGTCGCGCCGAGTTATACGGCGCACCGGTCACGGCGGCCTTGGCAGCGGGAACGGGGGCGTCTGGCACTTGGGACAATCGCCCGGTGCACGGGCGGGCGATACGGCCATTGACCGGGCCCGAGACGAGCCCTATACAGCTCTCCCTTGTCCGTTCGCTGTCGGGCGCCCCGGTTGGCGGCGGCTGTAGGCGCGGCATGTCGCCGCCGGGCCGGAAAGTGAGGATGCACGCTATGAGTTCGATGTGGCGCACGAGTGGCTGGGTGTTGCTGGGGGCGTCGTTGATCCTGGCGCTGTCACTGGGCATCCGCCACGGCTTCGGCCTGTTCCTGGCCCCGATGAGCGGGGAGTTCGGCTGGGGGCGGGAGGTGTTTGCCTTTGCCATCGCGCTGCAGAACCTGATCTGGGGCCTGTCGCAACCCTTCACCGGGGCCCTGGCCGACCGCTTCGGTGCGACGCGGGCGGTGCTGGTGGGCGGTGTGCTCTATGCGCTGGGGCTGGTGCTGATGAGCCTGTCCCATTCGCCGCTGCAGCTCTCGGCCAGTGCGGGGCTGCTGATCGGCATCGGGCTGTCGGGGACGTCGTTCTCGGTGATCCTCGGGGTGGTCGGGCGGGCGGTGCCGGTGGAGCAGCGCAGCATGGCCATGGGCATTGCGGCGGCAGCCGGTTCGTTCGGCCAGTTCGCCATGCTGCCGGGCTCCCAGGGGTTGATCAGTTGGCTGGGCTGGTCGTCGGCGCTGCTGGCGCTGGGGCTGCTGGTGGCGTTGATCGTGCCGCTGGCGGGGATGCTCAAGGACCGTCCGTTGCCCTGCAAGGGGCCGGAGCAGAGTCTGGCTGAGGCGCTGCGCGAGGCGGCGGTGCATCGCGGGTTCTGGCTGTTGTCGCTGGGCTTCTTCGTCTGCGGGTTCCAGGTGGTGTTCATCGGCGTTCACTTGCCGGCCTACCTGGTGGACCAGCACCTGCCGGCGACCGTGGGCACGACGGTGCTGGCGCTGGTGGGGCTGTTCAATGTGTTCGGCACCTACATCGCCGGCTGGCTGGGCGGGCGCCTGGCCAAGCCTCGGCTGCTGACCGTGCTGTACCTGCTGCGGGCGGTGGTGATCCTGACCTTCCTCTATATGCCGCTGTCGGTGTGGAGCGCCTATGCCTTCGGCATGGCGATGGGGCTGTTGTGGCTGTCTACGGTGCCGCTGACCAACGGCACGGTGGCGACCCTGTTCGGGGTGCGCAACCTGTCGATGCTGGGCGGCATCGTGTTCCTCTTTCACCAGCTCGGGGCCTTCCTCGGTGGCTGGCTGGGTGGCTACCTGTACGACCACACCGGCAGCTACGAGGTGGTGTGGCAGATCTCCATCCTGCTCAGCCTTATGGCGGCCGCGCTGAACTGGCCGATCCGCGAGCAGCCGGTGGCGCGCCTGCAGGTGGCGCTGTGAAGGCGCGCCTGGCGCTGGCCGCCGGGGCTGCGCTGATGCTGGGCCTGACCGCGCTGGCCTGGTGGGGGTGGCAGCGCGGCGGCCTGGCGCTGCTGCAATTGAACATGAGCCTGTGCTGATTGCCGGCTGACGGGCCCGGCGCTAGCCTTGCTCCACCGCTTGACCCGCCGCGTGCCCGAGGATGCCTGCCATGAAACGCCTGTTCGCCGTGCCCCTGCTCGCCCTGTTCGCCCTGCCCGTCGTGGCGGCGGAGTGCCCACCGCTGTTGCAGCACAGCCTGCCGCAGTTGCGGGCCAAGGCGACGGTGGACCTGTGCGAGCGCTTTGCCGGCAAGCCGCTGCTGATCGTCAACACCGCCAGCCACTGCGGCTTCACCCCGCAGTTCAAGGGGCTGGAAGCGTTGTACCAGCGCTACAGGGCCGAGGGCTTCGAGGTGCTGGGCGTGCCTTCGGATGACTTCAAGCAGGAGGCGGCCAATGCGGAGGAGACCGCGAAGGTCTGCTACGTGAACTACGGCGTGACCTTCACCATGACCGAGCCGCAGCACGTGACCGGTGACGATGCGACGCCGCTCTACCGCGAACTGATCGAGCAGTCCGGCCAGGCGCCGCGCTGGAACTTCTACAAGTACGTGGTGGATCGCCAGGGCCAGGTGGTGGCGCATTTTTCCAGCCTCACCAGCCCGGATGACGAGGACCTGCAGAAGGCCATCCGCCAGGCGCTGGACAGCAAGCCCTGACCCGGCGAGGGGGCGAAAAGGCTGATCAGCCGGGAGTTTGTTTCAGAATCTTTCGGCTGGTTCCGGTTTGCTTGGCGTTCCCGTGCTAGGGTTCGCGGCCTGTTTGCCACCCCCTCTCCTGGAGACACCCATGTCGATCAAGGACCTGATCCTGGCCGGACTGCTGGCCACCGCCATTCCCACTGCCTTCGCTGCCAAGCCGGCTGCCCCTGTTGAAGAGAGCACTGCCCAGGCCGAACAGGTCGCGGACGAGGACGTGGGTGCCTATGAAGAGCAGAGCATGAGCGAGGAGGAGTTCCTCAACAGCCTGAGCTTCAAGCAGGGCAAGGTGGTGATCGGCGACAACCTGGCCACCCTGGATGTGCCCGAACAGTTCGTCTACCTGGATGGCAAGGACGCCGAGCGCGTGCTGGTGGAGGCCTGGGGCAACCCGCCGGATGCCGAGGAGCCGCTGGGCATGATCCTGCCCAAGGGCATCTCTCCGCTGGCCGATGAATCCTGGGCCGTGACCATCGAATACGAGGAAAGCGGCTACGTGTCCGACGAGGATGCCAGCGACATCGACTACAACGAGATGCTGCAGGGCATGAAGGATGACACCGAGGAAGACAACACCTGGCGCGCCGAGAACGGCTACGAGCCGGTGCAGTTGATCGGCTGGGCCTCCCAGCCGCGCTATGACGCCAACGGGCGCAAGCTGCACTGGGCCAAGGAGCTGAAGTTCGGCGATGCCGAAACCCACACCCTGAACTACAACATCCGCGTGCTGGGCCGTAAGGGCGTGCTGGTGCTGAACTTCATCGCCAACATGGATCAGTTGCCGACCATCGAGCAGAACCTGCCGGCGGTGTTGGCGATGACCGAGTTCAACCCGGGCAACCGCTACGCCGACTTCAACCCGGAACTGGACAAGGTCGCGGCCTACGGCCTGGGCGCGCTGATTGCTGGCAAGGTGGCAGCCAAGACGGGCCTGCTGGCCATCCTGCTGGTGCTGTTGAAGAAGTTCTTCTGGGTGCCGATCGCCATCGGTGGCTGGGTCATTGCCCGTGTCCGTGGGAAGAGGAAGGAGGCCGCCCAGGCTGCCGAGCCGGCCCAGCCGGAGGCGGCGCCGGTGGTGCAGCCGAGCCAGCCGGTCGAACCCGCCGCAACGGTGATGGACCTGAACCGCGAGGAGCCGCCCAAGTCCTGACGGTTGCTGCTGTCCGGGGTGATGCGTCAACCCGGGCACACATGAAAACGCCGCGATACCCGAGAGGGGATCGCGGCGTTTTCGTTTGTGATGTACCCCGGCAGCGGCGCCGCCGGGGTCCAGGTCAGAAGCGGTAGGTGACCTGGGCACCCAGGCCGTGGGCGCTGTTCTTGTAGGTGGAGGAGTAGTTGCCCTTGCTGCTGCTGCTCTGGTTGACGGTGGCTTCGTCTTCCTTGAGGTAGGAGTAGGCGAGGTCCACGGTCCAGTCGTCGCTGGGGCTCCAGGCGGCACCGAGGCTGAGGATCTTGCGGTCGTCGGTGGGGATGCGCGGGGAGCGGTACTCGTTGCGGGTCGGGCTCTGGTCGTAGGCCAGGCCGGCACGCAGGGTCCACTCGCGGTTCAGCTTGTAGGCCGCGCCGACGGCGTAGGACCAGGTGTCGCGCCAGTGCTGTTCTTCGGTGATGGTGCCGAGTGCCCCGGCCAACGGGCCGCGTACACCGTCGTTCTCCACCTTGATTTCCTCCAGGCGGCTCCAGCGGGTCCAGGTGGTGCCGGCGTAGAGGGTCCAGTCGGCGTTCAGGTCGTGGGTGATGGAGAAGTCGACCGACTCGGGCGTTTCCAGGTCCAGGGAGGCGTCGTACTTGCCGGCCGAGCCCGCCAGCACGCCGCTGGTGGAGACGGTGGTGTCGCCACGCAGCTTGTACTTGACCTTGGAGTGGTAGGTCAGGCCCAGACGGGTGCTGGGATCGACCTCGAACAGGACGCCGGCGTTGAAGCCCAGAGCGGTGTCGTCGCCCTTGACCTTGACCTTGCCGTCCGCAGCGCCCGGAACCGGGTTGGGCAGGGCCGAGGTCAGCTCGCCGTCGATGCGGTTGATGGTGGGGCCGAAGCCGACGGAGAGCTGGTCATTGATCTTGTAGCTGACGGTGGGCTGCAGGGTGACCACGCGGACTTCGCTGCGGGTGCCGTAGTAGCGGCCCTGGAAGCCCTTCTCATAGTCGGTCACCAGGCCGAAGGGCACGTACATGCCGAGGCCGAAGGTCCATTTGTCATCGATGGGCTTGACGTAGTAGCCCATGGGCACGCCGATGAACGGGACCATGTCGCCGTCGTTGCTGCCCGAGAAAGAGCCACGGCCATGGTCGATGTCGGTCTTGGCGTCCAGCAGGGCGAAACCGCCGCTGACCTGCTCGCGCTTGAGGCGCGACATGCCGGCAGGGTTGCCGAATACGGTGGAGGCGTCCTCGGCCGAGGAAGAGCGACCGGCGAAGGCAGTACCCATACCGCTAACGCTCTGTTCGTTGATGGCGAAACCGCCGGCGAGGCTGTAGGTAGAGGCGCCGGCAACGGCGAGAGCGAGGCTGGTCTTTATGACTCTTGTGATCACGGTTGACTCCTGGGTCTGGTAAGGCGGGGGCGGAAACTAGCAGGATTTCCAGACCCTTTCCAGCCACGTGAGTTCCCGTCAAATCCGCATTCTAGAGGCTTCCGTGTGGCAAATTGCCGCTAATTTCATGCTTCGTGCAAAAAGGTCTTGGACGATCGTTCCTGACTGGTTGGTCAGTGATCGATGTTTCTTAGGCGGCTTGTTGGGGTTGTCCTACGCATCGGTTCCACGCCTCAAGGTAATCGCTGGGATTTCCCTGCGGGTTGAATACGCGCCGCCAGACGTCGGCCATGCCAGGCCAGTCATCCGCCGAGGGCATCACGAGGACTTCGCTTTCCACCAGCAGCCAGGCGATGGCGGTGGCGTAGCGCAGGTTCACCGCGAGTTCCAGGTGGGGAGCGCCGAGGAAGGCGTGCTGGCTGGCAAGGCCCCGTACCAGGCTGGCCAGGTCCGGATCACGTGCCAGGTGCTGGTCCCAGAGTTGGCGATGGTGCGCTTCGCTGATGTGGTAGAGGCCGTAGCCGGCGCGATCCCCGAGGGCCGTGCCAAGGTCGGACTGGCACGCAGCGGCGCCGAGCAGGAGCACTTCGGCCGTGGGGGAGGGACGTTGCAGGTAGGCCAGGGTGGGGCGGATGACGTGTTGGCAGAGGTCGTGTGCGGCGATGCCCATGATGCCCTCGCGAAAGGTGCCGGCGGGGTCGGGGGCGTGTGGCAGCTTCTCGTTCTGGGAAAGGACCCCGCCGGGAGCGGGGTTAGCCGCTCGATTTGAAGTGTAGTGGGATAAAGATGCTGTAAAGGCCTGTTTTTAAACTGTTTGGCGTCTTGCGCAAGGCGCCATATGCCAGACAGTCATTAACAGCTTGCGGAGTAGGCCGCCCAGTGACGGGCGGCCTGGATCACAGGCCAGTGGCTACGGGGCGGCTGGGGTCGGTGATCCATTCGCTCCAGGAGCCTGCATAGAGCGGTGCGAGCGGGTAGCCGGCGAGGCTCAGGGCGAACAGGTTGTGGCAAGCGGTGACGCCGGAGCCGCAGTAGACCACGAGGCTGTCCGTGGGGCGGTCGGCGAGGAAAGCCTGGAACCGCTGGCGCAGGGCCGGGGCGGGCAGGAAGCGGCCGTCGGCGTCGAGGTTGTCGGTGAACACTGCGCATTGGGCGCCGGGGATGTGCCCGGCGATGGGGTCGATGGGTTCCACCTCGCCCTTGAAGCGCGGCAGGGCACGGGCGTCCAGCAGGGTGAGTGCGTGGGCATCGAGGCGGGCCTGGAGCTGACGGGCATCCAGCACCAGGCTGGGGTCGGCTGTACCGGTGAAGCTGCCGTTGCGCTCGGTGGGGTGTTCCGCATCCAGGGGCAGGCCGGCATCGCGCCAGGCCTTCAGGCCGCCGTCGAGCAGGTAGACGCCATCGCGCTTGCCCAGCCAGGCGAGCAGCCACCAGGCGCGGGCGGCGAAGGCGCCGGGGCCGGGGCCGTCGTCATGCAGCACGATGGTGCTGGTGTTGTCCACGCCCCAGCGGCGCAGGGTGGCGACCAGCCTATCCGGCTCCGGCAGCGGGTGGCGTCCGGTGATGCCCGGTTGTACGGGGGCTGAGAGATCGCGCTCGAGATCGGCGAAATGGGCACCCGGGATATGCCCTTCGGCGTGGCTGCGCTGGCCGTAGCTCGTGTCGTCCAGGGCGAAGCGGCAGTCGAGGATCACCAGGCCGGGTTGCCCCAGACGGTGCGCCAGTTCATCGGGGCTGATCAGTTGCGCGAGTGACATGACGGTCTCCTGTGTCGAATCGATGACGTTGCGCATCATAAGGAACGATCGCGCGTTGCGTCGCGCGGATGAACACGAGATGGGAGGGCCACGATGCCAAACCTGCATTCATTCGCCCAGAGCGCTACCCTGGCACGCCGAGTCGGCGTGGTGGTCGGTTCGGTGCTGTGGACGCTGTATTTCTGCTGCCTTGTCCTGTGGTTGGCGCTCTGGCGGCGTCTGGACCGCAAGCGTGTGGACGGCTTCACGCGGGCCTGGTCGCGGGGGCTGTTGCGCCTTGTACGGGTTCGCTTGTCGGTCCATGGGCGTTGGCCGGATTTCAATGATGGTCGGCGCTACCTGATCCTCTGCAATCACTCCAGTCACTACGACATTCCGGCGTCTTTTGTGGCGCTGCCGGGCTCCATCCGCATGTTGGCCAAGCAGGAGCTGTCCCGGGTGCCTTTCCTGGGGGCGGCGATGAAGGCGGCGGAGTTCCCGTTCATTGACCGGCACAACCGGCGCCAGGCGCTGGAGGATCTTGCCAAGGCGCGCGCCATGATGGAAAGCGGCATTGTGTTGTGGGCCGCGCCGGAGGGCACGCGTTCCCCGGATGGCCGGTTGCAGCCATTCAAGAAGGGCTGCTTCCACCTGGCCCTGGATACCGATGCGGTGATCGTGCCGGTGGCCATTCGCGGCATTCATCGCGTACTGCCGGCGCGTACCTGGCGTTTCAACCTGGGGTTGCCGGTGTCTGTGCATGTGGGGGAGCCGATCGATGCCAGCCAGTACGATGTGGCGCGGCTGGGGACGCTCATGGAACTGACCCGTGAGCGCATGGAGGCCTTGTTGGAGCCTGGGGTGGCGCAGCCGGAAGCGGTGAGGCAGGTACTGCTGGAGCCGGCCTGAACCTGCTCGCAGCGGCGAAGGGGGGGGCGGTTAACGAGCCGCCCAGCCTGAGAGGGCTCAGTGCTGTGAACGAGGCATGAAAAAGGGACGCCATTGGCGTCCCTTTTTCATGGAGCAAGCAGGCCTCAGACGGTCGGCTTGTCCTTCTCTTCCTCGCTGGCCTGCTGTTCTGCAGCAGGTTGCTCGGCTTCGACGGTTGCGGCTTCTTCTGCCTGGGCCTCGGCCTGGACGGCTTCAGCTTCGGCGGCCGGTGCGACCTCTTCGGTCAGCTGAGCTTGTGCCTCGACAGGGGCTTCGGCCACGAGCGGCTCCTCGACCACTGCAGGTGCGGCAGCCTCGGCTTCGACCGGGGCCGCGGCAGCGGCGGCAGCGGCTTCACGGGCCAGGCGCTCGGCCTCCTGCTGGCGACGACGAACCTCGCGAGGATCGTTGGGCGCGCGGCCGGTGCTGCTCACGCTGGTGGTGGGCGCAGCGGGAGCGACTTCGACGCTCGGAGCAGGCTCGGCGACGACTTCTACTGCGGGCTCCGGCTGGGGCTCGGCTGCCTGGGGCTCGACGACAGCAACCGGCTCGGCAGCTTCGGCGACTTCAACCGGCTGAGCTTGAGGCTCGCTGGCCGCTTCGGCGCTTTCGGTCTGCTCGGTCACGGCAGTGATCGGTTCGCTGGCTTCGGGCGCGTACTGCGGCTGGCGCAGCTCAAGGCTGGCCTGCTGCTCGGTGGCCTGGCTGTCGGCGTTCGCTTGGGGCTCTGCCTCGGCTGTCTCTGCTGCTTGGCTGGCGGCTTCGACGGCGATCACGGAGCCGGCGGCGACCGCTGCAACCACGGCAGCATCGGAGGGCTCGTTGGCCTGCTCGGCATCGCCTTCGGCTTCTTCGTTGCCTTCCAGCGACTCGTCGCCATTCACTTCACGCTGACGCTCGCGGCGGTTGCTGCGGCGGCGCTGGCCACGGGAGCGACGACGGGGGCGTTCGCCGTCCGCGCCTTCCTGGCCGTCGTCCAGCAGCTCTTCGCTGTCGTTCAGCAGTTCTTCTTCGCTCTGGGCATTTGCAGCCTGTTCGGGGCGCGGTTGGCGCTCTTCACGGGGCGGACGCTCACCACGCTCGCGGCGGTTCTCCTGACCTTCACGCGGCTCGCGGGCTTCGCGGGGCTGGCGCTCCTCACGGGGCTGACGCTCTTCGCGGGGTTGGCGTTCCTCACGGGCCTGGCGCTCTTCACGCGGTTGGCGTTCTTCGCGAGGCTGACGCTCCTCACGGGGCTGGCGCTCTTCGCGCGGGGCGCGCTCTGCACGAGGTTGGCGCTCTTCGCGCGGCTCACGGCCTTCGCGGGGCTGGCGCTCTTCACGCGGTTGACGGTCCTCGCGAGGCTGACGCTCTTCACGCGGCTGGCGCTCTTCGCGAGGCTTGCGCTCGTCGTCACGACGGCCTTCACGGCCTTCGCGGCGGCGGTTCTGCTGGCGGCCGTTACGACGCTCCTCGCCGGTACGGGCAGGGCGCTCGCTGGTGGTGGCCTTCTCAGGCGCAGGGCTCGGCTCGTCCTTGCCGGCGAACAGGCTGACCAGCGACTTCACCAGGCCCTTGAACAGGCTCGGTTCGGCGGCGGCAACGGCAGCGGTGGGCGGTGCCATCGGGGCCGGGGCGGTCGGTGCGGGAGCCGGACGCTCGGGGGCAACGGTCTTCACGGCGGCCTCCTGGCGAACCAGGGTGCGGGTGGAGGTGGCCGGATGGTGTTCCTCGACTTCGGTCGGGGTCATCTCGTAGCTGGACTGGCCAGTGAGGACTTCCGGGTTGTCGTCGCGCAGGCGCTGGACTTCGAAGTGCGGGGTTTCCAGGTGGTCGTTCGGCAGGATCACGATGCGGGCGCGGGTGCGCAGCTCGATCTTGGTGATGCTGTTGCGCTTCTCGTTGAGCAGGAAGGCGGCGACCGGGATCGGCACTTGGGCACGGACTTCGGCGGTGCGGTCCTTCAGGGCTTCTTCCTCGATCAGACGGAGGATGGCCAGGGACAGGGATTCGACGTCGCGGATGATGCCCTGGCCGTTGCAACGGGGGCAGACGATGCCGCTGGTTTCACCCAGGGACGGGCGCAGGCGCTGGCGGGACATTTCCAGCAGGCCGAAGCGGGAGATGCGGCCAACCTGGACGCGGGCACGGTCGGCTTCGAGGGCTTCGCGGACCTTCTCTTCCACGGCGCGCTGGTTCTTGGCCGGGGTCATGTCGATGAAGTCGATGACGATCAGGCCACCGATATCGCGCAGACGCAGTTGGCGGGCGATTTCCTCGGCCGCTTCCAGGTTGGTCTGCAGGGCGGTTTCTTCGATGTCACCACCTTTGGTGGCGCGAGCGGAGTTGATGTCGATGGACACCAGGGCTTCGGTCGGGTCGATGACGATGGAGCCGCCGGAGGGCAGCTTCACTTCGCGCTGGAAGGCGGTTTCGATCTGGCTCTCGATCTGGAAACGATTGAACAGCGGGACGCTGTCCTGGTAGAGCTTGATCTTGTTCTGGTACTGCGGCATCACCTGGCGGATGAAACTCAGGGCTTCTTCCTGGGCCTCGACGCTGTCGATCAGCACTTCGCCGATGTCCTGGCGCAGGTAGTCGCGGATCGCGCGGATGATGACGTTGCTTTCCTGGTAGATCAGGAAGGGGGCGCCGCGCTCACCGGAGGCTTCCTTGATGGCACTCCAGAGTTGCAGGAGGTAGTCGAGGTCCCACTGCAGTTCCTCGCTGGAGCGGCCGAGGCCGGCGGTACGCACGATCAGACCCATGTCGGCCGGCGCGTTCAGGCCGTTCAGGGCTTCGCGCAGTTCGTTGCGCTCTTCGCCTTCGATGCGACGGGAGATGCCGCCGGCACGGGGGTTGTTCGGCATCAGCACCAGGTAGCGGCCGGCGAGGCTGATGAAGGTGGTGAGGGCTGCGCCCTTGTTACCGCGTTCTTCCTTCTCGACCTGGACGATGACTTCCTGGCCTTCGTTGAGCACGTCCTTGATGTTGACGCGGCCCTCGGGGGATTTCTTGAAGTATTCGCGGGAGATTTCTTTCAGCGGCAGGAAGCCGTGACGTTCGGCACCGAAGTCGACGAATGCGGCTTCGAGGCTGGGTTCGATGCGGGTGATGCGGCCTTTATAGATGTTGGCCTTTTTCTGTTCGCGGGCGCCCGACTCGATGTCCAGGTCATACAGGCGTTGGCCGTCGACCAGGGCAACACGCAACTCTTCGGGCTGAGTTGCGTTAATCAGCATTCTTTTCATGTAGTACCGTCGGTTTCCGGGGCTACCGGAAACGGCGATCAGCACACACGACTCTCGCGGTCGGTGTCAGGTGCGTGTCAGGAGCGGATTAATGCTCCCGTGTCCAGCGACATCAGGCCATCTGGCCGGAGTCGCGACGACGTCTCCCGCTGCTGTTGTCGTAACAGAAGCAACGTTTATCAGGAGGAGGAATCAGCCATCGGCAGCGGACGGAATAAAACGTCTTGGTTGAAACGCTGCTACGCAGTCCGACGGTTGTGCATCTCCACCCTACACTTGTCCCTTGAAAATCGGGTGCCGCTCGCAGAATCCGTAGCGGGTTGCATTTACCGCGACCGCCCAAGGGTGGTCACGCGTCATGGCTCAAGGCTTTTTTCTCCGAATAGTCGCTGTTCTGGAGCGAAAATCCTGACGGACGGCCTGACGTCCTGAATGGGTTGCACGTGGCTGGGATGGCAGTCTTGGCGAGCATCCGGGGCACGGCCGCTTTTGGCGGCGTTCGCGACTATAGCAGCAATCATTAAGTGCTTCAAATCCATAAAAAATTGTTATGATCGCCGCCATGACAACTCCCTCCTCTCCGACTTCCGGTGTGCTAATGCTCGAAGTCGCGCCGGAATATGCCGGCCAGCGTATCGATAATTTCCTCCGGACCCAGCTGAAAGGCGTCCCCAAGACTCTGATCTATCGCATCTTGCGCAAGGGTGAGGTGCGGGTGAACAAGGGGCGCATCAAGCCTGAGTACAAGCTTCAGGCTGGAGATGTGGTCCGCGTGCCGCCGCTGCGTCTCGCTGAGCGGGATGAGCAGGTACCGGTTGCCCAGGGGCTGCTTGAGCGTCTTGAGGCCGCCATTGTTTACGAGGACAAGGGTTTGATCGTCCTCAATAAGCCAGCAGGCATCGCTGTGCATGGTGGCAGTGGTCTCAGCTACGGGGTGATCGAGGCGTTTCGTCAGTTGCGGCCCGATGCGCGTGAGCTTGAGTTGGTCCATCGCCTGGATCGGGATACCTCGGGTCTGCTGATGATCGCCAAGAAACGCAGCATGTTGCGTCATCTCCACGAGGCACTGCGCGGTGATGGGGTGGACAAGCGTTACCTCGCTTTGGTTCGGGGCAGTTGGCCGGCGTCGAAGAAGAAGGTCAGCGCGCCACTTCTGAAGAACACCTTGCGATCCGGCGAGCGGATGGTGGAAGTAAGTGATGAGGGTAAGGATGCTTTGACCGAGTTCCGCGTGCTGCGGCGTTTTGGTGAGTTCGCCACTTTGATCGAGGCGAGCCCGATCACTGGACGGACCCATCAGATTCGCGTTCACACTCGCCATGCCGGTCATGCCATTGCTGGCGATCCGAAGTATGGGGATGAGGATTTTTCCCGGGAAATCCGTGAGCTGGGCGGCAAGCGTCTGTTCCTGCATGCTTATGCGCTCTCCCTGGTGCTGCCCGATGGCACGCCTCTAAATCTTGAGGCGCCAGTGGATGAGGCGTGGTCGCAGACCCTGGAGCGGATTGGTGCCTGACTATCAACTGCTGATCTTCGATTGGGATGGAACTCTGGTGGATTCCATCTCGCGCATCGTCGAGTCCCTTCGAGTGGCGGCTGATGCTTGCGATTTACCGCAATTGGACGATTCGGCCCTCAAGGGCATCATCGGTCTCGGCTTGCCCGAGGCGATTGCAGTGCTTTACCCGGACCTGGCTGATCCGCAGCGGATCGCTCGCTATCGAGAGGTCTATGCCTCGCACTACAGTCATCTGGAAGCGGCCCCGTCGCCGCTCTTTGCGGGTGTGGAAGATGCGCTGGAGTCGTTTCGCGAGGCTGGCTATCGCCTGGCGGTGGCAACGGGCAAGACGCGGCGCGGGCTTGATCGTGTTCTGGCGGGGCGAGGTTGGGAGCGCTATTTCGATATCACTCGCTGCGCTGATGAAGCTGCGAGTAAGCCTGATCCCCTGATGCTGTGCCAGATCATGGCGCACTGCGGTGTCGATGTCGGTGCGTCGCTGATGGTGGGGGATTCGCCCTTTGATCTGCGCATGGCGCGCAATGCGGGAATGGACTGCGTGGCGGTCGGTTACGGCGCACAGTCGCTGGATGTCCTGCGGCTGGAGTCGCCGACACTAGCAATCGAGCATTTTGATGAGCTTCGCCATTGGCTTGCCAGTGGTGCGAACAATCCAGTGAACAAGGTGGAACTGCATGTCTGATGAATGGAACGCATCGGCACCCGCTGGTGGTGATGACAAGAGTTGGAGGCTGCTTGAAAAGGCAGTCCTGGCGGGCGTTCAGGAACAGCGGCGAGCCAGGCGCTGGGGTATTTTCTTCAAGCTCCTGACCTTCCTTTATCTGTTCGGCGCGCTGCTGATGTTTTCGCCGTTGTTCGATCTGCAGAAGACGGCGGCACGTGGTGAGACCCATACGGCACTGGTCGAGGTTCGCGGCATGATTGCGGACAACGAGGCTGCGAGTGCCGACAACATCGTGAGCAGTCTCAGGGCGGCCTTCGAGGATCCGAAGACCAAGGGTGTTGTGCTGCGCATCAACAGCCCGGGCGGCAGCCCCGTCCAGTCGGGCTACATCTATGACGAGATCCGGCGGCTGCGGGGTGAGCATCCCGATACCAAGGTCTATGCGGTGATCACTGATCTTGGGGCATCTGGTGCCTACTACATTGCCAGTGCGGCGGATGAGATCTATGCGGACAAGGCAAGCCTGGTGGGGTCCATTGGTGTCACGGCGGCCAGCTTCGGCTTCGTCGACCTGATGGGTAAGCTGGGTGTCGAGCGTCGTGTCTATACCTCGGGCGAGCACAAGGCGTTCCTTGATCCGTTCCAGCCTCAGAAGGACGACGAAACTCGCTTCTGGCAGGGTGTGCTGGATACCACTCATCGCCAGTTCATCGAGAGTGTGAAGAGGGGGCGAGGTGATCGGCTGAAGGTCGATGGGCATCCCGAACTCTTTAGCGGTCTGGTCTGGTCCGGTGAGCAGGCTCTTGAGCTGGGTCTGGTGGATAAGCTCGGTAGCACCAGCTACGTGGCGCGCGAGGTCATCGGTGCCAAAGAAATCGTCGACTACACGAAGCAGGACACGCCGTTCGATCGCTTTGCCAAGCGCCTGGGTGCGAGCATGGCTGAGCAGTTGGCAATGTGGATGGGGTTCCAGGGGCCTTCGCTGCGCTGAACCTCGCAGGTAGTTGCCAGAAAAGCCCGGCTTGTGCCGGGCTTTTTCGTATCAGGGGATCTTCCGGCCTTCGGCGAGCAGCATGTCCACCAGGCGGATCAGTGGCAGGCCAACCAGGCTGGTGGCGTCCTCTCCCTCTGTGGTGCGGAACAGTGCGACGCCGAGCCCTTCCGCCTTGAAGCTGCCGGCGCAGTCGTAGGGCTGCTCTGCCTGCAGGTATCGCTCGATGGTGGCTTCGTCCAGTTTGCGGAAGTGCACGGTGAAGGGGATGCAATCCACCTGGCAGCTGTCGGTTCGCGTATTGAGCAGGGCGAGGCCAGTCAGGAAGCTCACGCTGGCACCGCTCGCGGCCATGAGTTGTTGCTTGGCGCGGGTGAAGTCGCCGGGCTTGCCCAGTACCTGCTGGCCGAGTACGGCGACCTGGTCGGAGCCGATGATCAGGTGTTGGTCATGGATGTGCGCCAGGGCTCGGGCCTTCTGTTCGGCGAGACGGCGCACGAGGTGCTCGGCGCTTTCACCTGGGTGACGTGTTTCATTGATGGCGGGCGCGCTCCAGGTGAAGGGAAGGCCCAGGCGCTCCAGCAGGGCGCGCCGGTAGGGTGAGCTGGATGCGAGCACCAGATTGGTCATGATCGACTCCGCGAAAAAGTGCCGCGATTCTATCGGGCGTGCCGCGCGGCGGACAGGTCGGAATTTGTTTTGACAGGGCAGGGGGGCATCCCTAGAATACCGCGCCTATGTTGAATGGGCCGATTCCAACTCACGTCGATCCGCGCAAGATGGCCGATCGCAGCGCCACCCTTCAGGGTGAGCTGCCTCTCGCCAGTCTCGAGCGTTTGTGCGATCCCCTCTCCGATGACGCAGGTCGCGTCACCGTGAAGCTTTCGTTCGAGCGCGACGAGCAGCGCACTGTGGTGATCCACAGCGAGCTCGACGTCGAGGTCAAGATGGTATGTCAGCGTTGCCTGGAGCTGGTCGCGCTGCCGATCCACAGCGAGTGTACGTACGCCGTGGTGAAGGAGGGTGCGGACAGCCAGTCACTGCCCAAGGGCTATGACGTGCTGGAAGTGGGTGAGGATCCGCTGGATCTTCTGACTCTGGTCGAGGACGAGCTTCTGCTGGCCTTGCCCATTGTTCCGGCCCATGACCCTGAAGAATGCCAGCAGCCGGCGGGGCTTGATGAGCCCGAACCGAGCGAGGACGAGGTTCCGCGGTCCAACCCGTTCAGCGTACTGGCGCAGTTAAAGCGTGACCCAAACGTTTAGGAGTTAATTGATTATGGCTGTTCAGCAGAACAAAAAATCCCGCTCTGCCCGTGACATGCGTCGCTCCCACGACGCCCTCGAGGCCAATGCCCTGTCCGTCGAGAAGAGCACCGGTGAAGTTCACCTGCGCCACCACGTCTCCCCGGACGGCTTCTACCGTGGTCGCAAAGTGATCGACAAGGGCTCGAACGAGTAATCCTTGTCCGTCTCTGTTATAGCGATTGACGCAATGGGCGGGGACTTCGGTCCCCGTTGCATTGTTCCAGCCAGCATCGCCTGCCTGGCTGAGTTCCCCTCCTTGCATCTGGTTCTTGTCGGCCAGGCTCCCGTCCTTGAAGATCTCATCGCCTGCGAAAGCGGAGTCGATCGCCGGCGGCTGTCCGTCGAGCATGCTGCCGAAGTGGTGGCGATGGACGAGCGCCCCTCGCAGGCGCTGCGCGGCAAACCCGATTCCTCCATGCGTGTCGCTCTGGACCTCGTCCGTGCCGGGCGTGCCCATGCTTGCGTGAGCGCCGGCAATACCGGTGCGTTGATGGCGCTTTCCCGCTACGTACTCAAGACCCTGCCGGGGATTGATCGGCCTGCCATGGTCACTGCGATCCCTACGGCGCGTGGCCATTGCCACCTGTTGGATCTGGGGGCCAACGTGGATTGCAGTGCCGAGCACCTTTACCAGTTTGCGGTGATGGGCAGCGTTGCTGCTGAGGCGCTCGGGTTGCGCAGCCCTCGTGTGGCGTTGCTGAACGTCGGCACGGAGGACATCAAGGGCAACCAGCAGGTCAAGCTCGCGGCAAGCCTGCTTCAGCAGGCCAATGGGTTGAACTACATCGGCTACATCGAGGGCGATGCGCTGTATCGCGGCGAAGCGGATGTGGTGGTCTGCGATGGCTTCGTCGGCAATATCCTGCTCAAGTCCAGCGAGGGTCTGGTGGCGATGATTGCCGCGCGCATCGAGTCCCTGTTCACCGAGAATCTTGGCTCCCGTCTGGTCGGTGCGCTGGCGCTGCCGCTGTTGAGTCGCCTCAAGGGCGACCTGGCTCCGTCCCGCCACAACGGTGCGAGCTTCCTCGGGCTGCAGGGGATTGTGGTGAAGAGTCACGGCTCCGCAGGAGCGGATGGCTTCCAGAGTGCGATTCGTCGTGCCGTCATCGAGGTGCGGGAGAATCTGCCGCAGAGACTCCATGGGCGGCTTGAGGATCTGTTGCTCTAGGATGTGACCGTTGGACGAGGGCTGTCATCCAACTGTCAGTCCGTTGCGCCCGGCCTGCCGGGTGCGCGAATCGAACAAGGCAAACACGGGAACCGTTCCAATGTCCGCATCCCTCGCATTCGTTTTCCCCGGCCAGGGCTCCCAGTCCCTTGGCATGCTGGCCGAGCACGGTGCTTCGAGCCGTCTGGTCGTCGATACTTTCGGCGAGGCCTCTGAAGCCCTCGGCTATGACCTGTGGACCCTGACCCAGCAGGGGCCAGAGGAAGATCTCAATCAGACCGACAAGACCCAGCCCGCGATCCTGACAGCATCCATTGCGCTGTGGCGCCTGTGGCAGCAGGAGGGTGGTGTGCGTCCGGCTTTTGTTGCCGGTCACAGCCTGGGCGAGTACTCCGCTCTGGTGGCAGCAGGCAGCCTGCAGTTCGCTGACGCCGTGAAGCTCGTCGAGCAACGTGGGCGGTTGATGCAGCAGGCTGTCCCGGCTGGTCAGGGTGGCATGGCAGCCATCCTTGGGCTGGAGGACGCTGATGTGCTGGCCGCTTGCGCCGAGGCTGAAAAGGGTGACGTGGTCAGTGCAGTGAATTTCAACGCCCCAGGCCAGGTGGTGATCGCGGGTTCGGCTGCGGCCGTCGAGCGTGCCATCGAAGCCTGCAAGGCGCGTGGTGCCAAACGTGCGATGCCGCTGCCGGTTAGCGTGCCGTCCCACTGTGCCCTGATGAGGCCCGCTGCGGAGCGTTTCGCCGAGTTCGTTCAGGCGCTGAACTGGAAGGCGCCCGAGATTGCGCTGGTGCAGAACGTCAGCGCCTCGGTGGTGACCGATCTTGATGTGCTCAAGGCCGACCTCCTTGCTCAGCTCTACAGCCCGGTCCGCTGGGTCGAGTCGATGGTGCGCCTGTCCGAGCAGGGTGTGACCGATCTCGTCGAGTGCGGCCCCGGCAAGGTCCTGAGCGGCCTGAACAAGCGCTGTGTCAAGGGCATCGCCACCCATAACCTGGATACCCCCGACGCCTTCGCAGCCGCTCGCGCTGCGCTGGCCTGATCAAGGAGAAGACCATGAGTCTGCAAGGTAAGGTCGCACTGGTTACCGGCGCGAGCCGTGGTATCGGCCAGGCCATCGCCCTGGAACTGGGCCGCCAGGGTGCCGTCGTCATCGGCACCGCCACCACGCCGGGCGGCGCTGAGCGCATTGCCGAGTACCTGAAGGAGCACGGCATCGAAGGGGCCGGCCTGGTTCTGGATGTCAGCAGTGATGAGTCCGTCGCCAGCACGCTGGAGCACATCCAGCAGCATCTGGGGCAGCCGCTGATCCTGGTGAACAATGCCGGCATCACCCGCGACAACCTGATGCTGCGCATGAAAGACGACGAATGGTTCGACGTCATCAATACCAACCTGAACAGCCTGTTCCGCTTGAGCAAGGCAGTTCTGAGGGGCATGACCAAGGCGCGCTGGGGCCGCATCATCAACATCGGCTCCGTGGTCGGTGCGATGGGCAACGCCGGCCAGGCCAACTACGCCGCTGCCAAGGCCGGTCTAGAGGGCTTCGGTCGTGCGCTGGCCCGTGAAGTGGGCTCTCGCGCCATCACCGTCAACTCCGTTGCCCCTGGCTTCATCGATACCGACATGACCCGCGAACTGCCCGATGCGCAGCGCGAGGCTCTGTTGACCCAGATTCCGCTGGCTCGCCTCGGCCAGGCCGAGGAGATTGCGAAGGTGGTCGGATTCCTCGCTTCCGATGGTGCTTCCTACGTCACAGGAGCTACCATTCCGGTGAACGGTGGGATGTACATGAGCTGAATGTGACGAATCCCCCCAGGAAACTGTCATACGAGCTGTCTAAAATCCGGTACTTGAGTGCAATTGGGTTCTGGACGGCTCCTGACGGGGCCTGAAGGGGTTCGGAGTCCTGCTTGAAAAGCAGAAAACCCTTTCTATACACTGCAGCCCAAGCTGCACGGATTTTTCCATAGGAGTGAAAACAAGGTATGAGCACCATCGAAGAACGCGTCAAGAAGATCGTCGCCGAGCAACTGGGCGTCAAAGAAGACGAAGTCACTAACAGCGCTTCCTTCGTTGAAGACCTGGGCGCCGACTCCCTTGACACCGTTGAGCTGGTGATGGCTCTGGAAGAGGAATTCGAGACCGAGATTCCGGACGAGCAAGCCGAGAAGATCACCACCGTTCAGGAAGCCATCGATTACATCAACGCTCACGCGCAATAAGTAATCGTCGGTTCCCCGACCTGGAAAAGCCGCACGACCCTGAAGGTCGTGCGGCTTTTCTTTAAGCGGTTTTTGTCGCCGATCAGCAACATGTAAAAAGGAGAGCGCTGTGTCGCGTAGACGCGTCGTGATCACAGGTATTGGCATGCTGTCGCCCTTGGGTAACAACGTTGCCGACAGTTGGCAAGGCATCCTGGCTGGCCGCAGTGGCATCGGCCTCATCGAGCATATGGATCTGTCGGCCTATGCCACCCGTTTCGGCGGTTCGGTCAAGGGCTTCGATGTTGAGCAGTACCTGTCGGCCAAGGAAGCACGAAAGCTCGACCTGTTCATCCAATACGGCTTGGCTGCCAGTTTCCAGGCGGTGCGCGACGCTGGTCTGGAAGTGACCGATGCCAACCGCGAGCGCATCGGCGTAGCCATGGGCTCGGGCATCGGTGGCCTGACCAACATCGAGAACAACTGCCGTTCGTTGATCGAGCAGGGGCCGCGGCGCATTTCGCCGTTCTTCGTTCCAGGCTCGATCATCAACATGGTGTCCGGCTTCCTGTCGATCCACCTGGGAATCCAGGGGCCGAACTATGCCATCGCCACTGCATGCACCACCGGCACCCACTGCATTGGCATGGCGGCACGCAACATCGCCTATGGTGAAGCGGATGTGATGATCGCCGGCGGCTCCGAGATGGCGGCCTGTGGCCTCGGCCTCGGCGGCTTCGGTGCGGCCCGTGCGCTGTCCACCCGCAACGACGAGCCGACCCGCGCGAGCCGTCCGTGGGACAAGGGGCGCGATGGCTTCGTGCTGTCGGATGGTGCGGGGGCGCTGGTGCTTGAAGAACTGGAGCACGCCCGTGCCCGTGGCGCCACCATCTATGCCGAGCTGGTCGGCTTCGGCATGAGTGGCGATGCCTTCCACATGACCTCTCCGCCGGATGACGGCGCCGGTGCCGCGCGCTGCATGCGCAATGCCCTGCGTGATGCCGGTCTGAATGCGGACCAGGTGCAGTACATCAATGCCCATGGCACCTCGACGCCGGCCGGTGACCTGGCGGAAGCCGCTGCCGTTAAGAGTGTCTTCGGCGATCACGCCTACCGTGTTGCGGTGAGCTCGACCAAGTCGATGACCGGTCACCTCCTGGGTGCTGCCGGGGCCGTTGAGGCGATCTTCAGCGTGCTGGCGATCCGCGACCAGGTGGCTCCACCGACCATCAACCTGGAGGAGCCGGACGAAGGCTGCGACCTGGATTTCGTGCCTCACCAGGCGCGCTCTATGCCCATCGACGTCGTCCTGTCCAACTCCTTCGGCTTCGGCGGCACCAACGGTTCCCTGGTGTTCCGTCGCTTCGAGGGTTGATGGACGACTGGATCGATGGCCGGCCGGCCGCCTCCCTTCCCATCAGGGATCGCGGCCTGGCCTACGGCGATGGACTGTTCGAGACCATCGCCGTTCGCCGGGGCGTTCCAAGCCTGTTGGAGCGTCATCTGGCGCGCTTGGCTGAAGGCGCGCGTCGACTCTTCCTGTCCCTGGATCTGGAGACCGTTCGTAACGAGCTCCTGGCATTCTCCGCCGAATTGGGGGAGGGCGTCGCAAAGCTCATCGTCACCCGGGGTGATGGCCTGCGCGGCTATGCACCCTCCAGCGGCCCTGCTCGTCGCCTGCTGATGGCCAGTCCATTACCTGCCTACCCGTCGGTATGCGCTGAGGAGGGCATTGAGCTCTTTTCCTGTTCTACCCGCCTGGCCGAACAACCTTTGCTGGCAGGCCTCAAACATTTGAACCGGCTTGAACAGGTGCTCGCGCGCGCCGAGTGGAGCGACCCTCGTTATGCGGAGGGGCTCATGCGGGACCATTCGGGCCGGTTGATCGAGGGCGTGTTCAGCAACCTCTTCCTGGTGCGTGATGAGCAGTTGCTGACGCCGGATCTGCAGCGCTGTGGCGTGCGGGGCGTCATGCGCGCGGCGTTGCTGGACTTGGCTGTCGCCGAGGGTGTCAAAGTCCAGGTCCGCGACATCGCCTTCGACGAACTGGCGTTTGCCGACGAGGTCTTCACCTGCAACAGTCTTTATGGCATCTGGCCGGTGCGTGCATGCGGCGAGCATGTCTGGTCGGTGGGGCCGCTCACCCGTAAACTGCAGCCCCTTGCCCTCGCCCAACTGGATTGCTGATTCGTGATACGCAAATTGCTCATGCTGCTGCAGGGTGGCCTGTTCCTCGCTGGCCTCTTGCTGGCGTTCGCGGGTTGGCAACAGCATTTGGCTCTTAGCCAGACCCTCAATCTTGGCGAGGAACGTCTGCTCGACGTGCCGAACGGCGCCACGCCCGGTGGTGTGCTCAATCGACTGGAAGAGCGGGGTGTCATCCACAGTGCCTTCTGGTTGCGCCAGTATTGGCGTTTCAACCTTTCCGGTCAGGCCCTGCACAGCGGTGAGTACCGCATGACCCCTGGCATGACTGCCGAAGGGTTGCTCGGGCTCTGGCAGCGAGCCGAGGTCGTCCAGTACAGCCTCACCTTGGTCGAAGGCTGGAACTTCCGCCAGTTGCGTGCCGCGTTGGCCAAACAGGCCAGACTGGAGCAGACCCTAGCGGGTTCCAGCGATGAGGAGGTGATGAGGCGCCTCGGCCTGGAAGGCAAGCATCCTGAGGGGCGGTTCTTCCCCGATACCTACCGTTATGTCCGCGGTATGCGAGACATCGATCTGTTGCGCCAGGCTCACCAACGGTTGGAACGGGTTCTGGACGAGGAGTGGCAGTCCCGTGCCCAGGGCTTGCCCTACAAGAACGCATATGAGGCGCTGATCATGGCCTCGATGGTGGAGAAGGAAACCGGGGTACCGGAGGAGCGCGGGCAGATCGCTGGCGTATTCATCCGTCGGCTCCAGCAGGGCATGCTGCTGCAGACTGACCCCACGGTGATCTACGGCCTGGGTGAGCGGTATACCGGCAAGATCACCCGTGCCCACCTGCGAGAGGCCACTCCTTACAACACCTATGTCATTGCCGGAATGCCGCCAACACCCATCGCCATGGTCGGGCGCGAGGCCATTCACGCGGCGCTGAATCCGGTGGAAGGCAAAAGCCTCTACTTCGTCGCCCGTGGCGATGGCAGCCACGTATTTTCGGAGACCCTCGAAGCGCACAACAAGGCGGTCCGTGAGTTCCAGCTCAACCGCCGTGCGGACTACCGCTCGAGTCCCGCTCCCGTCAGCAAGAAGGACACCCCATGAACGGCCTGTTCATTACGCTCGAAGGCCCTGAAGGGGCCGGCAAGAGTACCAATCGCGACTTCATCGCCGCCCGCCTGCGCGAGCGTGGCGTTGAAGTCCTGCTAACCCGCGAGCCCGGTGGTACGCCGCTGGCCGAGCGTATCCGCGAGCTACTGCTGGCGCCCAGTGACGAGTCGATGGCGGTGGATACCGAGCTGCTGCTGATGTTCGCCGCACGCGCCCAGCACCTGGATCGTGTCATTCGTCCAGCCCTCGAGGCTGGGCAGGTGGTGCTGTGTGACCGGTTCACCGACGCTACCTACGCCTATCAGGGGGGAGGGCGGGGGGTGTCGATGGCGCGTATTGCTGAACTGGAACGCTTCGTCCAGGGCAGCCTGCGTCCGGACCTGACTCTGGTGTTCGACCTGCCGGTGGAAGTGGGCCTCCAGCGTGCAGCGGCTCGAGGTCGGCTGGATCGCTTCGAGCAGGAGGATCGCAGCTTCTTTGAAACCGTCCGACAGACCTATCTGGAGCGGGCGGACCAGGCGCCCGAGCGCTACCGGGTGATCGACGCGGCGAAGCCCCTTGCTGATGTCCAGCGTTACCTGGATACCCTCTTGCCTGAACTGCTGGAGCGTTGCCATGGCTGAGGCCTACCCCTGGCAGGATTCGCTTTGGCAGCACCTGGCCGGACGCACGCGTCATGCCCACGCCTACCTTCTGCATGGGCCGGCAGGCATCGGTAAGCGCGCGCTCGCCGAACGCCTGATGGCTCGGTTGTTGTGCCAGCAACCTTCGGGAAACGATGCCTGTGGCCAGTGCAAATCGTGCTTCCTGCTTGCCGCGGGTACTCACCCTGACAACTACGTGCTGGAGCCCGAGGAGATCGACAAGGCGATCCGTGTCGATCAGGTGCGAGACCTGGTGGATTTCGTCGTGCAGACCGCTCAACTGGGTGGACGCAAGGTCGTACTGCTCGAGCCGGCCGAGTCCATGAACCTGAACGCAGCCAATGCCTTGCTCAAGAGCCTTGAGGAGCCCTCCGGCGACACCGTGCTGTTGCTCATCAGCCACCAGCCGAGCCGCCTGCTGCCCACCATCAAGAGCCGCTGTGTGCAGCAGGCGTGCCCGTTACCAGGCGAGGCCGAGAGTCTGACCTGGCTCGCCCGAGCGTTGCCCGACAGTGATGCTGCGACTCGCGCGGACCTGTTGGCTCTGGCCGGCGGCTCGCCCTTGACCGCACTGCGTCTGCACGGACAAGGCGTGCTGGAGCAGCGTGCCCAGGTGGTGGAGGGGGTTAAGAAACTGATCAAGCAGCAGGTCGGTGTCAGCCAACTGGCCGAAGGCTGGAATGCGGTGCCGCTGGTATTGCTGTTCGACTGGTTTTGCGACTGGGCCCAGTTGATGCTGCGTTACCAGTTGACGCAGGACGAGGCGGGACTGGGGCTGGCAGACATGCGCAAGGTCGTCCAGTACCTGGCAGACAAATCCTCCCAGGCCAAGGTGCTGGCGATGCAGGAGTGGCTCCTGCAGCAGCGGCAAAAGGTGCTGGGCAAGGCCAATCTCAACCGTGTCTTGCTTCTCGAAGCCTTGCTGGTGCAGTGGGCAAGCTTGCCCGGACCGGGCTAGAATCGCCCACTGAGCCAGCCAGCAGGAACGCCGAATGAGTCTCCCACCCAATCTAGGCCCGCGTAACGGGATCCTGTCCCTGACGATCAAGGACAAGTCCGTGCTTTACGCCGCCTACATGCCGTTCATCAAGAACGGTGGCCTGTTCATTCCCACCAACAAGAGCTACAAGCTCGGTGACGAGGTGTTCATGCTGCTGAACCTGATGGATGAGCAGGAGAAGATCCCGGTGGCGGGCAAGGTGGTGTGGATCACCCCGAAGGGCGCCCAGGGCAACCGGGCTGCCGGCATTGGTGTGCAGTTCAACGATGGCGACACCACTGCCCGCAACAAGATCGAGACCTACCTGGCCGGTGCGCTGAAGTCTGATCGCCCCACCCACACCATGTAATCCCCGGCGCCGCCGACGGGCGGCGCTTCCCTGTATCCCTCCAGTGGCACCCCGCACCATGTTGGTCGACTCTCATTGTCATCTTGATCGCCTTGATCTGGCTGCCCATGGCGGCTCGCTTGACGCAGCACTCGACGCGGCTCGCGCCCGAGGTGTTGGGCAATTCCTCTGCATTGGCGTGAGCGCCGACAACGCTGGCGCAGTCAAGGCCCTGGCCGACCGCTACGGTGATGTGCACTGCTCGGTCGGTGTACACCCGCTGGATCTCGCGCTCGGTCAGCCCCCAGCCCTGGACTGGTTGCTGCAGGAGCTTGACCACCCGCGTGTGGTGGCCATTGGCGAGACCGGGCTCGACTATCACTACGAGCCGGAAGCAGCGGAGCTCCAGCAGCAGGCTTTCCAGTTGCACCTTGAGGCTGCGCGGATCACCGGCAAGCCGGTCATCGTTCATACCCGCGAGGCGAGGGCGGACACCCTCGCCCTGCTGCGCGAAGCCGCGCTGCCCCAAGCGGGCGTGTTGCATTGCTTCACTGAGGACTGGGACATGGCCCGCGCTGCACTCGACATCGGCTTCTACATCTCCCTGTCGGGGATCGTCACCTTCCGCAATGCCGAGGCGCTGCGTGAGGTTGCTCGCCAGGTTCCAGCCGATCGGCTACTGGTAGAGACCGATTCCCCCTACCTGGCACCGGTGCCCCACCGGGGCAAGGCAAACCTGCCGCAGTATGTGCGCGAGGTGGCGGAGTTCCTGGCAGAGCTGCGGGGTGTGTCCTATGACGTGCTGGCCGAGCAGACCACGGCCAACTTCTACCGCCTGTTCCCGCTGGCGCAGCCGGCTGCCTGACGCGCGGGCAAAAAAAACCCGGGTTCTGGGGGATGAATCCGGGTCAAGACCATTAGGAGTAAACAAAGTACGCGATCCTCAGTACTTTGGCCGGTGGGGCACTTGGGGGAGATGCCGCACGCCGGTAAAGGGAAGTATTGGCCAATATCCCCGAGCGTCCAGAGAAGATCGGTCGTTTTTTAAACAGATTTGGAATACCCCCGTCCCCGCTGAGTCCCCCCTGTTCCTGCCTACCGTCTTGCATGTCGCAGCCCCGAAAGGGTGAGGGTAATGTGACTTTTTCCCTTTTATCGGACTTGCTATGGGCGTTTAATTGCCTGGCGTCGCCTTATAGATTGCTGATCGTATCTGGTCGATTTGATGTCTGGATGGCTTGATGGCGTTTCGTTCGGAAGGGGCGGAAGCCTTCTGGGTCGTGCTTTACAGCCATCTGGCTGCGTGACGGCTACCGCCTAATATGCTCGGCTGGGTGTCGGCAATACGCTCATAGTCGGATGTTCCGTGCATTTTGTCGGCATTTAGGCATAATACGCGGCTTGATTTTTGACCCTATAGTCCCTTTATGCAGAAAGAACCCCGTAAAGTCCGTGAGTTTCGCCGCCGCGAGCAGGAAATCCTCGATACCGCGCTCAAACTGTTCCTTGAGCAGGGCGAGGACAGCGTCACCGTCGAGATGATTGCCGACGCAGTGGGTATCGGCAAAGGCACGATCTACAAGCACTTCAAGTCCAAGGCGGAGATCTACCTTCGCCTGATGCTGGACTACGAGCGCGACCTGAACGAGCTGCTCCACTCGGCGGACGTTGACCGCGACAAGGAAGCGCTGTCCCGCGCCTATTTCGAGTTCCGCATGCGGGACCCGCAGCGCTACCGGTTGTTCGACCGCTTGGAAGAAAAAGTGGTGAAGAACAGCCAGGTGCCCGAGATGGTGGAGCAGTTGCACAAGATCCGTGCGTCCAACTTCGAGCGCCTGACCCAGTTGATCAAGGGACGTATCGCCGAAGGCAAGCTGGAGGATGTTCCGCCGTACTTCCACTATTGCGCGGCTTGGGCGCTAGTGCATGGCGCCGTTGCGCTCTACCACTCGCCCTTCTGGAGCAACGTTCTGGAAGACCAGGAAGGCTTCTTCCAGTTCCTGATGGACATTGGCGTGCGCATGGGCAACAAGCGCAAGCGTGACAATGAGTCGCTGTCCGGCTGAGTGATGGACGCCTGCTGGGCGCCGAGCCATGGGACGAGCTCGGGGCCCGGCGATATACTGCGCTACCCCCTCCTTGGAGCGTCCCGTGATCGTCGATCGACAAGGCAGGCGGTTTCGCAACCTGCGCATCAGCCTCACTGCCGCTTGCAACTACGCCTGCACCTACTGCGTACCTGACGGCAAGCGCTTGGTCGCCGCCCATGACGAGTTGTCTGCCGATGCGCTGGTGCGCGGTGTGGCTTACCTGATCGAAGCAGCGGGCATCGAGCGATTACGCATCACCGGCGGCGAGCCCCTGGTCAGCCCCAAGCTCGAAGCCTTTCTGGATGGCATCGACCAGCTCGGCCTCGATGACGTCAGCCTGACCACCAACGGCCAGTTGCTCTCCCGCAAGTTGCCCGCGCTGCTTGCCAGTGGCATCCGCCGCCTCAATGTCTCCCTGGATACCCTTGACGCCGATGCCTTCCGCCGGATCGCCAGGGGAGGGGACCTGGCGTCCGTGCTTCGTGGAATGGATGAAGCGGCCGCTGCCCGGGTCAGGATCAAGGTCAACATGGTGCCGCTGCGGGGTCAGAACCTCGACCAGGTGCTGCCCCTGCTGGAGTACTGCCTGGCGCGCGGTTTCGAGCTGCGCTTCATCGAGCTGATGCGCATGGGGCATCTGGCCCGCGACGCCGCCGGCTTCCAGCGTCAGTTCGTCGGCCTGGATGAGTTGCTGGCCGCCATTGGTGAGCGGTACGCCTATGTTCAGGCCGATGCGCCGGTGGACGCGACGGCGTTGCGCTATGAGATCCCGGGACGCGGCCACTTCGGGGTGATCGCCAATGAGAGCGTGCCCTTCTGCCGAACCTGTTCGCGCCTGCGCCTGTCATCCACGGGCTGGCTGCATGGCTGCCTGTCCTCCAGCAATCGCCACTATGTGGGGGACTTGCTGCACAAACCCCGTCACCAGGCACTCCCTGCACTGCAGCGGCTGCTCGTCAGCGCGTTGGCAGACAAGCAGGATGTCGCCTTCTCCGGTGGTGTGACGGTCATGAAGATCATTGGCGGCTGATGGCCGCCTCGGCGAGAAACAGCCCATGAGCTTTCCCGTTTCCTATATCGAACCCGTGTTCCGACCGCCCAGCGAGGCGAACTCCCTGATCCTGCCGGTGACCAACGGCTGTTCGTGGAACCAGTGCACTTTTTGCGAGATGTACACACAGCCCCAGAAGAAATTCCGGGCGCGTGACGAAACGCAAGTGCTGGAGGAAATCCGCCGCTGCGGCGAGCAGCTGATCGTCCAGCGGGTATTCCTGGCCGATGGCGATGCGCTGGTGCTGCCGACTCACCGCCTGCTGACGATCCTCCGCGCGATTGCCGAACACCTGCCGGAGGTGACGCGCGTCTCCAGCTACTGCCTGCCGAGGAACTTGCGTCGCAAGTCGGTCGAGGAGCTGAAGGAGTTGGCCGATGCAGGCTTGGGGATGGTGTATGTCGGTGCCGAGTCGGGGGACGACGAGGTGCTGGCCCGGGTCAACAAGGGTGAAACTGCGGCCTCGACCCGCGATGCCTTGCTGAAGCTCGGCGAGGCTGGCATCAACCGTTCGGTGATGATCCTCAACGGGCTGGGCGGAACGGTGCTCAGTGGCCAGCATGCTGATCATTCAGCGCAGTTGATGAACGAGACCCAGCCCGAATTTCTCTCCACGCTGGTAGTCAGCTTTCCCATGGGGGATGACCGCCTACGGTCGCGTTTCGAGGATTTCCGTCCCCTTGATCAGATCGGCCTGTTCCGCGAAGTCGAGCGGATGCTGGAGGGGTTGGAGCTGCACGACACGGTCTTTCGCAGTGACCATGCGTCCAACTACCTGGTCCTCAAGGGGCAGTTGGGAGCGGAAAAGCCGCGCCTGCTGGAGCAGGTGCGCCAGGCCATCGCTGCGCCAGAGCGCGCCAATCTTCGCCAGGAATGGCAGCGCGGGTTGTGATGGCGCGGAACCTGCATTTCATACCGCCAGTGCCGGATTTACGTCGTTGGACGGAGGAACGTTATGCATAGGCTGATGGTGTTGCTGGTGATCGTGGCGTTGGGTGGCTGCATGAAGGTGAGCGACCTGGCCCTGGGCGCCCGGGACCACATGAGCGATGCGGGCCTGCTGGACCACAGCGAGACTCGCCGTGCCAATACGTGGCGCCTGCAGGCGGACTCCCTCATCTATATCGCCCAGAGCGCCTTCGTGCCGGAGAACGGCACCCATACTCGGCCGAACGTGGTGGCGGAGGAGACGTTCCGGGGCTTCGTCGAGTATTTCCCCATGGTTCGTCGCGCACGCCAGCCAGTGAGCCTGGAGCAGGCGATGAGCGAGGCGCGGGCGGTTGGGGCGAACTACCTGCTGTATACGCGCTTCGCCGATGCGGATGACCGGATCGGCACGCTGGAAGAGTGGGAGGACCAGGAAGCGGTAGACCGACTCGGCGTCGACAACGGTGTGATCCAGCTGATGCTGATCGAGACCAACACCCGTTACCTGGTGGATACCGCACGGATCACCAACCGCGGTGGGTTGTTCACCTTCTATGACCAGAAGCCCGAGGACCTGATCGGTCCGCCCCTGAGAGAGTATGCGCGCAGCCTGTTGGGGCTGAGCCGCTGAGGAGGATTTCATGAGCGACACAGGCAAGGCAGGTGATCTGCTGGCACAGCTGCCCAAGGGAAAGGGGTTGCCGCCTGTGCACCTGTGGAACCCCGATTTCTGCGGCGACATCGACATGCGCATCGCCCGGGACGGGACCTGGTACTACCTCGGTTCGCCCATCGGGCGGAGGCCGATGGTGCGGCTGTTCTCGTCCATCATCCGCCGCGACGGTGACGACTACTTCCTGGTGACACCGGTGGAAAAGGTGGGCATCACCGTCGAGGACGCGCCCTTCGTTGCAGTAAGTGTCGAGGTGGGCGGGGAGGGCGAGCGGCAGGTGCTGCGCTTCGTCACGCATGTCGAGGACGAGGTGGAGGCCGGCGCCGAGCATCCCATTCGCGTGGTGATCGATCCGCTCACCCAGGAGCCTTCGCCCTATGTGCATGTGCGGGCCAACCTGGAGGCGTTGATACACCGCAATGTCTTCTACCAACTGGTCGAGTTGGCGGTGGTGCGCGAGATCGATGGGCGTCGCTGGCTGGGCGTGTGGTCGGGCGGGGAGTTCTTCCCGATCGGCGAAGAGCCTTGATCGGCCTTCCCGCAAGCAACAAAAAAGGCCCCTTGGGGCCTTTTTTGTTTGTGGCGATTACATGTTGGGGTAGTTCGGGCCGCCTGTGCCTTCCGGGGCAACCCAGGTGATGTTCTGCGCCGGGTCCTTGATGTCGCAGGTCTTGCAGTGGACGCAGTTCTGGGCGTTGATCTGGAAGCGCTTGTTGCCGTCTTCCTGGGTCACCACCTCGTATACGCCGGCCGGGCAGTAGCGTTGGGCAGGCTCGTCGTACAGCGGCAGGTTCTTCTCGAGCGGGATGCTCGGGTCGGTGAGCTTCAGGTGGCAGGGTTGTTCCTCTTCATGGTTGGTGTTGGAGAGGAATACCGAGGACAGCTTGTCGAAGCTGATCTTGCCGTCCGGCTTCGGATAGTCGATGCGCTGGGACTGGGCGGCGGGCTTCAGGCAGGCGTAGTCCGGCTTGTTGTCACGCAGGGTGAAGGGAATCTTGCCGCCGAACCAGTTCTGGTCGATGTAGTTGAATGCACCGCCGACCAGGGCGCCGTACTTGTGGATGGCAGCGCCGAAGTTGCGGCTGCAGAACAGCTCGTCGTACAACCAGCTGGACTTGAAGGCATCGACGTAGCCGGTCAGCTCGTCGCCACCTTCCTTGCCGGCGGCCAGGGCGGCAGCGATGGCCTCCGCAGCGAGCATGCCGGACTTCATGGCGGTGTGGCTGCCCTTGATCTTGGCGAAGTTCAGGGTGCCCAGATCGCAGCCGATCAGCGCGCCGCCCGGGAAGACCATCTTCGGCAGGGAATTCAGGCCGCCCTTGCAGATGGCGCGGGCACCGTAGGCGACGCGCTTGCCGCCTTCCAGGTATTGCTTGATCACCGGGTGGTGCTTGTAGCGCTGGAACTCGTCGAACGGCGAGAGGTAGGGGTTGGCGTAGGACAGGTCGATGATCAGGCCCACGACCACCTGGTTGTTCTCCAGGTGATAGAGGAAGGAGCCGCCCGTGTTCTCGGTGCCCATGATCTCCATCGGCCAGCCGGCGGTGTGCACCACCAGGCCCTGCTCATGCTTGGACGGGTCGATGTCCCAGATTTCCTTGATGCCGATGCCGTAGTGCTGGGCGTCTGCTTCGGAGTCGAGGTTGTACTTCTTGATCAGTTGCTTGCCGATGTGGCCACGGCAGCCTTCGGCGAACAGGGTGTACTTGGCACGCAGTTCCATGCCAGGGGTGTAGTAGCCTTCCTTCGGGTTGCCTTCACGGTCGACGCCGAGGTCGCCGGTGACGATGCCGCGAACCACGCCGTTCTCATCGATCAGCGCTTCCTGGGCGGCGAAGCCCGGGTAGATCTCGACGCCCAGACCTTCGGCCTGCTGGGCCAGCCAGCGGCACAGGTTGCCCAGGGAGATGATGTAGTTGCCCTCGTTGTGCATGGTCTTGGGCACGAAGAGGTCGGGGATCTTGATCGCGCCTTCGGCATCCTTGAGCATATAGATGTCGTCGCGCTTGACCGGCGTGTTCAGCGGAGCGCCCAGCTCCTTCCAGTCAGGGAACAGCTCATTGAGCGCGCGGGGTTCGAAGACTGCACCCGAGAGGATGTGGGCGCCGACTTCGGAACCTTTCTCGACCACGCACACGCTGATCTCCTGACCAGCTTCGGCGGCCTTCTGCTTCAGTCGGCATGCTGCGGACAGGCCAGATGGGCCGGCGCCGACGATGACGACGTCGAATTCCATGTATTCGCGTTCCACTGTCTATCTCCTCAAGGCTCTCTTCGATGTTTTATGTGGGAGGGCTAGGCTCGATCCCTGACCAGAGCTGGCGCATTATATCCACACCCTTTGGCGGGTCCAATACAAACGTTTGTTTGAATTTTGTCAAAGCCTGATAGGATAAGGCTCTGCGGCTTATGACTGGGTGTTTTTCCGTATTGACCGGTTTGGGTGTTACGGTCAAGATACGGGCGGTTTTGCGCTCGCCGTATGGGCTGACCGTCGGTTCCGGCCGATGAGCATCACCCGCCAGGTTCGCCTTGGCGACATTCTTATTTCACCGGAGAGTAACGAGGAATCCATGAAGGTTCTTGTAGCTGTCAAACGAGTGGTCGACTACAACGTCAAGGTCCGCGTCAAGGCGGACAACTCCGGCGTCGACCTCGCCAACGTCAAGATGTCGATGAACCCCTTCTGCGAGATCGCTGTCGAAGAGGCCGTGCGTCTGAAGGAAAAAGGCGTCGCGACCGAAATCGTCGTCGTCACCATTGGCCCGAACACCGCTCAAGAGCAGCTGCGTACTGCCCTGGCCCTCGGTGCTGACCGCGCCATTCTGGTCGAGTCGGCCGATGAACTGAACTCCCTGGCCGTCGCCAAGCTGCTGAAAGCCGTCGTGGACAAGGAGCAACCCCAGC
This sequence comes from Pseudomonas sp. ENNP23, assembly GCF_001728945.1. Lineage (NCBI taxonomy): Bacteria > Pseudomonadati > Pseudomonadota > Gammaproteobacteria > Pseudomonadales > Pseudomonadaceae > Pseudomonas > Pseudomonas sp. ENNP23. The sequence continues at coordinate 88,870 of NZ_LYSP01000004.1, read as the reverse complement.
TCGTGATTCTCGGCAAGCAGTCCATCGACAGCGACAACAACCAGACTGGCCAGATGCTGGGCGCCCTCACCGGTTTCGCTCAGGGCACTTTCGCCTCCAAGGTCGAAGTCGCCGGCGACAAGGTCAACGTCACCCGTGAGATCGACGGCGGCCTGCAGACCGTGGCCCTGAACCTCCCGGCCATCGTCACCACCGACCTGCGCCTGAACGAGCCGCGCTACGCTTCGCTGCCGAACATCATGAAGGCCAAGAAGAAGCCGCTGGACGTGGTTACCCCCGACGCCCTGGGCGTTTCCACCGCCTCCACCGTCAAGACCCTGAAAGTAGAAGCGCCTGCTGCCCGCAGCGCCGGCATCAAGGTCAAGTCCGTGGCTGAACTGGTCGAGAAACTGAAGAACGAGGCGAAGGTAATCTAAATGGCTATCCTGGTTATCGCTGAACACACTAACTCCGCCCTAGCCGCCGCTACCCTGAACGTAGTGACCGCTGCCCAGAAGATCGGCGGCGACATTCACGTCCTGGTTGCCGGTTCCGGCGTTGGCGGTGCTGCCGAAGCGGCTGCCAAGGTTGCTGGCGTTTCCAAGGTACTGGTTGCTGACAACGCGGCTTTCGCCCATCAGCTGCCGGAAAACGTCGCGCCTCTGATCGCCGAACTGGGCAAGGGCTACAGCCACGTCCTGGCTGCTGCCACCACCAACGGCAAGAACTTCCTGCCGCGCGCTGCTGCGCTGCTGGACGTCGACCAGATCTCCGAGATCATCGCCGTTGAAAGTGCCGATACCTTCAAGCGTCCGATCTACGCCGGTAACGCCATCGCCACCGTGCAGTCCACTGCTGCCATCAAGGTGATCACCGTTCGTACCACCGGTTTCGATGCCGCTGCTGCCGAAGGTGGCTCCGCCGCCATCGAAGCCGTAGGTGCTGCCAACGACGCTGGCAAGTCCGCCTTCGTGGGCGAAGAGCTGGCCAAGTCCGACCGTCCCGAACTGACCGCAGCCAAGATCGTGGTATCCGGTGGCCGTGGCATGGGCAACGGTGACAACTTCAAGCACCTGTACGCCCTGGCCGACAAGCTGGGCGCTGCCGTTGGTGCTTCCCGCGCCGCCGTCGACGCCGGCTTCGTGCCGAACGACATGCAGGTCGGCCAGACCGGCAAGATCGTTGCCCCGCAGCTGTACATCGCCGTGGGCATCTCCGGTGCCATTCAGCACCTGGCCGGCATGAAGGACTCCAAGGTCATCGTCGCCATCAACAAGGACGAAGAAGCCCCGATCTTCCAGGTGGCTGACTACGGCCTGGTGGCTGACCTGTTCGAAGCCGTACCCGAGCTGGAAAAGCTGGTCTGATCCCGCTGCCCCAGTCGTGAAAAAGCCCGCCTCCTGGCGGGCTTTTTCATGCCTGCATGATTCCTGGCGGCAACCATCCCGACCTGTCTCCTGAAGTCTGCATGTCCTTGCCTGCTTCGAGCTGCGGTCCACTGTAGTCCCGAGGGCTGTCGGCCGGATAACAAAAAGCCCGCCATAAGGCGGGCTCTTCGAGCGGTCCAGCCGGTGTCAGCGTGTCAGCTTCAGGCTGCGAACCATCGCCAGGGTCATCAGCAGGGCGGTGGCAGCCCAGCCGATGGCCTGGATATTGCCCAGGGTTTCCTCGACGAGCTGGGGAATGATACCCAGGCCGATCATCAGGGCCAGCAGCAGTGTCTCGCGGCGCGAGGCGCTGACCGGGCGAGCGAGATAGAACAGCGCCGGCAGCAGCAGTGCTGCGCTGGGGAAGCTGCGGTAGCGCGCATCGAACACCAGGCCCAGCATCAGTACCGCGCCGACGAAGCCGGCACCGAGCAGCCACCAGCCGCCACGGGCTTCCAGCCAGGCGAACAGGCGTTCACGCGCTGCACCCCGGGCGGACAGGCTCAGCACGCCGTGGGCCAGCACCACCAGGTTTAGCACCACGATGGCGGCGGCCCAGGCCCACTCGCCGGCATAGCGTGCGGTCACGCGGGTCAGCTCGGCCCACATGCCGATGCTGCCGGCACCCAGGGCGGCCAGCAGCGGCATCAGCCAGGCAGCGCGTACCGAGGCAGGGCGGCCACCCAGGGCCATGGCAACCAGGAACAACAGGGCGCTGGCGCCCAGCCAGTTCGGCCAGTGGGGGAGGTTGGAGACCGGCCCGGCCAGGACGCCCTTCTCGGTGCGGTCAGCGCTGAACAGGCCCCAGTAGCCGCCCACCGCGCCTTCGCTGACGCGCTTCCAGGGCTGGTCGAAGGCTTCGATCAGGTTGTAGCGCCAGCCGTTCTCCTCGGCCATGTGGACGAAGCCACGGATGAACTTGGCCTCGTTCACGCGGCTGGGCAGGGCGGTTTCGCGCTGGCGTCCCTCGCTGGGCCAGCCGGTCTCGCCGATCAGGATGTCCTTCGGCGCAAAGCGCTTGCCGAAGTCCTCGCGGATCTCGCCGACATGGGCAAGAGCCTCGTCGATGCCCGCCGGATCATCTTCCCAGTAGGGCAGCAAGTGGATGGTGAGGAAGTCCACCGTCGGCGCCACCTCGGGATGGCGCAGCCAGAACTCCCACACATCGGCGTAGGTCACCGGTTGCTTTACCCGGGCTTTCACTTCGGTGATCAGCTTGGCCAACTGGGTGCCGGTCACTTCCTTGCGCAGCAGGGTCTCGTTACCGACGATCACCGACTCGACCACGTCCGGGTTGGCGTTGGCGGCTTTCACCAGGGCATCGATTTCCTTGCCGGTGTCCAGCGCGTTGCCGTTGACCCAAGCGCCGAGCATCAGCTTCAGTCCGTGCTTGCGGGCCAGCTCCGGTATGGCCTCGAGGCCGGTCATCGAATAGGTGCGCACGCAGTGGAAGCGTGTCGCCAGCAGCGCCAGGTCGGCATCCATGCGTTCGGGCCGCAGGACGAACGGCTGGTCGAACGGCGACTGGTCCTTGTCGAAGGGGCTGTAGGACGCGCACTGCAGCTTGTGGGTTGGCGTGGCGGCGTCCGGCAGGATTACCGGCTTGCCCTGGCTGTACCAGAGGCCGGCAAGCGACAGCAGGGCGATCAGCGATGCGAACAGGTAGGGAAACAGGGGGAATCGGCTGGTTGGGCTCATTGGATGTGTCGCGACTGGCGGCAAAGCGCCGAATCTTAGCGGATTCACACCCCGCGTAGGAATGTGCCTTTCCTCGCGGTCCGCCCGGGCCGGTGTCCAGCCGTTACCGTCAGTGTCAGGCGTGGCGATGGGCCCAGCTCGCAATGCCGTTCTCGCCACCGATGCCACGGGCTTCCAAGCGCTTCCAGACTTTCTCGTGCAGGTAAAAACCCACCGAGTTCACCAGGGGTTCCACCAGGGCCACCAGGCCGCCGACCGTCACGCTGCCAGTGAGCAGGTAAGCCACGGTGAAGGCAATGCCGAAGTGCATGAGGGTGAAGGTCATGGTCTTGAGCATGATGGCGCTCCCGGTTGCGAATGATTCATGTTCGCTAGGCTAGTGACCCTGCGATACGAAAGGAAATTCAACGCAGGAATGGTGGCGATAGCCCGGATCAATCAAGGGCGTACGACCTTCGTCTAGAAAGCGGCGGCGCTACGACTAAGGTCGTCTGTCACCCGTGCATGGTCGATCTAGAGTTGCTTTCACCACCCATGTGCTGTGGAGGACAACAACAAAATGAACGACAGCATTTACCAACGGATTCACGAGAATCCGCGCTTCCAAGAACTGGTGACCAAGCGTGAACGTTTCGCCTGGTTGCTCTCTGCCATCATGCTCGGCCTCTACCTGGCCTTCATCCTGCTGATCGCCTTCGAGCCGCAAGTCCTGGGCACGCGCCTCAGTGCTGACTCGCCCATCACCCTCGGCATCCCGATCGGCGTCGGGATCATCCTCACCGCCTTCGTCCTGACCGGCATCTACGTACGCCGCGCCAATGGCGAGTTCGACCGGCTGAACCAGGAAATTCTCAAGGAGGCGCAGCAATGAGCGCGCGTATTCTCTCGCTTCTTGCCGCTGCGGGCCTGATGGTCGCCGCGCCGGCACTCTGGGCAGCCGGTGCCATCGAAGGCGATGTGCAGCGTCAGCCGGTGAACGTGTCCGCGATCGTCATGTTCGTGGCCTTCGTCGGCTTCACCCTCTGCATCACCTACTGGGCCTCCAAGCGCAGCAAGTCGACTGCCGACTTCTACACCGCCGGCGGCAGCATCACCGGCTTCCAGAACGGCCTGGCGATTGCCGGCGACTACATGTCCGCCGCGTCCTTCTTGGGCATTTCCGCGCTGGTATTCACCTCGGGCTATGACGGCCTGATCTACTCCATCGGCTTCCTCGTCGGCTGGCCGGTGATCCTGTTCCTGATCGCCGAACGCCTGCGCAACCTCGGCAAGTACACCTTCGCCGACGTCGCCTCCTACCGCCTGAAGCAGAAGGAAATCCGCACCCTGTCCGCCTGCGGTTCGCTGGTGGTGGTGGCCTTCTACCTGATCGCGCAGATGGTCGGTGCCGGCAAGCTGATCGAGCTGTTGTTCGGCCTGAACTACCACGTCGCCGTGGTCCTGGTGGGTATCCTGATGGTCTGCTACGTGTTGTTCGGCGGCATGCTGGCCACCACCTGGGTGCAGATCATCAAGGCCGTGATGCTGCTGTCCGGCGCCTCGTTCATGGCGATCATGGTGCTCAAGCATGTCAACTTCGACTTCGCAGCCCTGTTCAGCGAGGCCATCAAGGTCCACCCGAAAGGCGAGGCCATCATGAGCCCCGGCGGTCTGGTGAAGGACCCGATCTCGGCCATCTCCCTGGGCCTGGCGCTGATGTTCGGCACCGCTGGCCTGCCGCACATCCTGATGCGCTTCTTCACCGTGAGCGATGCCAAGGAAGCCCGTAAATCGGTGTTCTTCGCCACAGGCTTCATCGGCTACTTCTACATCCTGACCTTCATCATCGGCTTCGGCGCCATCCTGCTGGTCAGCACCAACCCGGCCTTCAAGGACGCCACCGGCGCCCTCGTCGGCGGCAACAACATGGCTGCGGTGCATCTGGCCAACGCCGTGGGTGGCAGCCTGTTCCTCGGCTTCATCTCCGCGGTTGCCTTCGCCACCATCCTCGCGGTCGTGGCAGGTCTGACCCTGGCCGGCGCCTCGGCCGTGTCCCACGACCTGTACGCCTCGGTGTTCAAGAAAGGCAAAGCCAACGAGAAGGATGAGCTGCGCGTCTCGAAGATCACCACCCTCGCACTGGGCGTCCTGGCCATCGGCCTGGGCATCCTGTTCGAGAAGCAGAACATCGCCTTCATGGTGGGCCTGGCCTTCTCCATCGCCGCCAGTTGCAACTTCCCGGTGCTGATCCTTTCCATGTACTGGAAGAAGCTGACCACCCGTGGTGCCATGATCGGCGGCTGGCTGGGTCTGGTAACGGCCGTCACGTTGATGATCCTCGGCCCGACCATCTGGGTTCAGATTCTCGGCCACGCCGAAGCCATCTACCCCTACGAGTACCCGGCCCTGTTCTCCATCCTGGTGGCCTTCGTCGGTATCTGGTTCTTCTCCATCACCGACAAATCCACCGCGGCTGATGAAGAGCGTGCACGCTTCTTCCCGCAGTTCGTCCGCTCCCAGACCGGCCTGGGTGCCAGTGGCGCCGTCGCCCACTGATCGCTCGGCCAACAAGAAGAAGGGCAGCCACTGGCTGCCCTTCTTCTTTTTCGAGCCGGTCGTTCGCCGCGCTAGATGCGGCCCAGCAGCATCAGCACGATGACGATCACCAGCAGCGCACCGACGATGCCCGACGGGCCATAGCCCCAGGAGCGGGAGTGGGGGAAGACCGGCAGTCCGCCGACCAGCAGGAGGATCAGGATCAGCAGCAGGATGGTGCTCAGGCCCATGGTGGACTCCTTGGTTCTGATTGGTTCTGGACTTCCTGGCGCAGGGCGGTGAGGCTGTGCGGCCTTTTCTACCCATGCCCATGTGCTCCGACTTCAGCGGTGCACAGTGTGTTCAGGGTGTTTTCAATCCAACTTTTATCGAGGGGCGGCGTGGGACGCGCCGATGGCGAGCGGATGATCGAACGGATAGCGGCGGATGCCGTGGTGCTGGTGCACCTGGCCTTCATTGTTTTCGTGCTGCTGGGTGGGTTGGCTGTGCTGGTGCGCAACTGGATGGCGATGCTGCATCTGCCCGCCGTGGCCTGGGGCGCCTGCGTGGAGCTGCTGCACCTGCGCTGTCCGCTGACGGACCTGGAAAACAGCTTGCGGCACGCGGCGGGTGAGTCGGGCTACCCCGGTGGCTTCGTCGAGCGCTATATCCTGCCGGTGATCTACCCGGCCGGGCTGACCGATGCCATCCAACTCTGGCTGGGCGCCGTGGTCATCTGCCTCAACCTGCTGGTCTACGGACTGGTGCTGTGGCGTGTGCTGAGGCGCCGCGTAGCATTCTGAGGCGCTGTCGGGGATGCCGCTCGCGGGGCGCTGTGCAAGCTCGTGAAGCAACGTTTTGCACCGGTCATTCAGCGTCCTGATTTCGCGCTTCGGCGCCAGGGGCCTCGCTACACTGCGGGCATCTAGCACAGCAGAAGGCACCCTCACCATGCACAACCGCATCATGATCACTGGCGCCGGCTCGGGCCTGGGCCGCGAGATCGCCCTGCGCTGGGCCCGCGAAGGCAGCAAGCTCGCCCTGTCCGACGTCAACGAGGCCGGCCTGGCGGAAACCCTCGCCCTGGTTCGCGAAGCCGGCGGCGATGGCTTCACCCAGCGTTGCGACGTGCGTGACTACAGCCAGCTCACCGCATTCGCCCAGGCCTGCGAGCAGAAGCTCGGCGGCATCGACATCATCGTCAACAACGCCGGCGTGGCCTCCGGCGGCTTCTTCGAGGAGCTGTCCCTGGAGGATTGGGACTGGCAGATCGCGATCAACCTCATGGGCGTGGTCAAGGGCTGCAAGGCCTTCCTGCCGCTGCTGCAGAAGAGCCGTGGCCGCATCGTCAACATCGCCTCCATGGCGGCGCTGATGCAGGGGCCGGCCATGAGCAACTACAACGTGGCCAAGGCCGGCGTGGTGGCCCTGTCGGAAAGCCTGCTGATCGAGTTGCGCCAGGAGGGCATCGGCGTCCATGTGGTGTGCCCATCCTTCTTCCAGACCAACCTGCTGGATTCCTTCCGTGGCCCGACCCCGGCCATGAAGCAGCAGGTGGGCAAGCTGCTGGAAAGTTCGCCGATCAGCGCCGCCGACATCGCCAGCCATATCTACGACGAAGTGGCTGCCGGCACCTTCATGATCCTGCCTCACGAGCAGGGCCGGATGGCCTGGACCATCAAGCAGAAGAACCCTCAGGCCCTCTACGACGAAATGGCCACCATGGCCGAGAAAATGCGCGCCAAGAACCGCCAGGCGTCCTGATCGACCGGTCAGTTTATGGGGCTTTCAGCCTTGCCTGGCCGGGGAGTGGAGTAGTAGGGTTCCGCTCCCCGGCCTGCCTGCCGATCAACCTGGAAACCCCGTGAAGCCTGTATCCCGAGCCCTCCTGATGCTCGCCCTGGTGCTGGGGGCGATCAACCTTCGCCCCGGCATCACCTCCCTCGCTCCCCTCATCGAGCGCATTGCTGCCGAGCTTTCCCTGAGCCGGGGGCTGGTCAGCCTGACCACTGCATTGCCGGTCCTGTGCATGGGGCTGCTGGCGCCTCTCGCCCCGCGCCTGGCCGTGCGTTTCGGCCTGGAGCGGGTCATTGCCGGCTGCCTGGGATTGATCGGGCTGGCCCTGGCGGCCCGCCTCGGTTCCCACCACAGCGCGGTGCTGATCGGCAGTGCTGCCGCGCTGGGCGCTGGCATCGCCATCGCCGGCCCGCTGATGTCGGGCTTCATCAAGCGCCATTTCCATGACCACGTCGGCCGGGTCGTCGCCTGGTATGCCCTGAGCATGACCGTGGGCGGCGCAGCGGGTGCCGTGCTCACCGACCCGGTGGTGATGCTTGCCCAGGGCGGTTGGCACCTGGGCCTGGCGGCCTGGGCCATTCCGGCTGGCGTGGCGATGCTGCTCTGGCTGTACCTGCCCAATCGGGCCGAGAAGGCGGAGGAGGGCGGGGCTGCCGGCCTGCCCTGGCGAGAGCCCAGAGCCTGGCTGATCACAGCGCTCTTCGCCATCCAGGCCGGGCTGTTCTATGCCTTGGCTACCTGGCTGGTGGCTCGCTATACCGAAGCTGGTTTCAGCAGCTTGCGCAGCAACAGCCTGTTCAGCCTGTTCATGCTGATGGGGCTGCCCAGCTCGTTCATCCTGCCCTGGCTGGCCCAGCGTTTCGGCAACCGTTATCACCTGCTGCTGGGGTGTGGCTTCATTACCACGCTGTGCCTGGCCATGATCACCTTTGCACCGACCCAGGTGCCCGGGCTCTGGGCGCTGTTGCTGGGCCTGGGGCTCTCCGGTTCCTTCTCCCTGGCCATGGTGCTGCCGCTCTACGAGGTGAACAGCTCCCTCGCGGTGAGCCGATGGACGGCGATGATGCTGTTCGCCGGCTACAGCCTGGGCAGCCTGACGCCGGTGCTTGCCGGCCTGGGGCGTGACCTGGCGGGCAACTATCAGGTGCCGTTCATGGTCATCACCGGGCTGGCTTCGCTGCTCTGTGTGCTGGCGTGGCTCCTGGGGCGACGCAGGGCTGAAGCGCGGAAATAGCGCGCAGTTCCTTTCCTGGCTGCCGGCCCTGTGTTAGAAGGCTGCCTCAGTTTTCCTGGAGTGCTTGTGTGGACTCTGAATCCATCGTCTATGGCTGCATCCGCGATTGGCCGTCCGATGATCCCGAGGTGCTGGATCATCGCCGCGAGACCAATCGCGCGGTGATCGAGCGCCTGCCTGCCGGCGATATCTGGCCCTTCCTCGGCCGCGAGATGTTTTCCTTCAGTCGCCGCCCCGGGCTCGGCCTCTACCAGACCCAGGTGATCCACTTCGGCGCCAGCTACCCGGCCATCGAGTACGAGTGGAACCTCTGGGTGAAGCAGTTCGAAGCGTTGCTGGAACAGCTCTACTGGGGCAGCGCCGTGGTGCACCTGGAGACGGAGCTCAACGGCACCCACACCTTCCGCTGGGAAAGCGAGCAGGGCTTCCACAGTCCGCAGGAAGCCGGCCTGCGCGTGCGCTGCGCCTGGGAACGGGAAGGCGCGTTGCGCGGCTGACGCCATGCGGCCGGCACGGTCGCACTTGCCCTGGAGGCATCCATGCTCAATTACCTGTGGTTCTTCCTCGCGGCTCTGTTCGAGATCGCCGGCTGCTACGCCTTCTGGATGTGGCTGCGGCTTGGACGCAGTGCTCTGTGGATCGTCCCGGGGCTGTTGAGCCTGACCCTGTTCGCCCTCCTGCTCACCCGGATCGAGGCGGCCTACGCCGGGCGGGCCTACGCGGCCTACGGCGGGGTCTATATCGTCGCCTCGCTCTGTTGGCTGGCCTTCGTCGAGCGCACTCGCCCACTGGCCAGCGACTGGCTGGGGGCGGCGCTCTGCGTCATCGGTGCTGTCATCATCCTGCTCGGGCCTCGCGTTTCCTCGTCCTGAGCCCCTCTGTCGCGTTTGTCTGATCCTGTTACCGGTTGGGGTGGAAAGCCGCCCTGCGACTGCTAGATTTTCGCACTCGGTGTTCGAAGATCCCTACGTCAGGCCCGCTCAACCATAACAAGCAGGACGGACCCCGCCATGGATACCTGCCAATCGTTTTCGACCGTCGAAATCAAGAATCTGGTGTTCCAGCACCTGTGCGACTGCTCGCCTGCCCAGCAGGTGGTGTTCGCCGCCTGCCGCGTGCCTTTCTATGCCTGCACCCGCTTGCGCTTCGGCGAGCCGGAAGATGTGCTGGTGGTGGCCGAGCTGCCCAATGGCATCCTCTATTTCGGCGAGGGTGACGAGGGCTTCGGGCTCGGCCTGCCGGACGGGCAGGGGCGGCTGCACTGCCAGGGGCAATACGCCCTCGCACTGACCCAGGCGCTCAGCCGAGCGGGCTTTCATCGCTAGGCGAGCAGGCGTTGCGCTGGGCTTATGCCTCGCTGGAATGAGGTCATAGCGAAACGATCCAATGAAATAACTTGCGCACAAAATAAGCGAGCGATAAATTTATCGCCATGAAAATTTGTGCACTAAATAAAATCGCGCAAATCAAATCGGATCTACCCCAACGCAACCTGATCATGAGGACCGCACCATGAGCATCGAAAACGTCGTATACCGCGCCTACGCAGAAGCCACCGGTGGCCGTGATGGCCGTGCAGTTTCCTCCGATGGCGTGCTGGACGTCGCCCTGACCACCCCGCGCGAACTGGGCGGTGCCGGCGGCTCGGGCACCAACCCTGAGCAACTCTTCGCGGCCGGTTACTCGGCGTGCTTCATCGGCGCGATGAAGTTCGTCGCGGCACGGGACAAGTACCCGATGCCGGCGGACGCTTCCATCGAAGGGATCGTCGGCATCGGCGCCATCCCCAACGGCTTCGGCATCGAGGTGGAGCTGCAGATCAGCCTGCCGGGGATGGACAAGGCTCACGCCCGCGAACTGGTGGACAAGGCCCACATCGTCTGCCCGTACTCCAACGCCACCCGCGGCAACATCGACGTCACCCTGACTCTGGTCTGACCGCCGGCACGAATGAAAAAGGCCCCTTGCGGGGCCTTTTTCATGTCAGGCGAGTTTCAGCAGGGTCATGCCCCCTACCAGCAAGCTCAGGCCGAGCCAGCCGCGCCAGGCCAACCGCTGGCCGAACAGGGCCCAACCGAGGGCAACGGTGGCGATGATGCCGAAGCCGCCCCAGATGGCGTAGGCCATCGACAGCTCCATGCCCTGCACCGCCTGGGCCAGCGCGGTGAAGGCCGCGAGGATGCAGAGGATGGACAGGCCGCCGAGCAGGCGCCGGCGGAAGCCGTCGGAGTACTTGAGCAGGACGTTGGCCAGGACTTCCAGGACGATGGCCACGCCCAGCCAGGCGAAGTGAATCCAGGTCACGGTGCTCATGCTGCTACCTCCTGGCGAGTCGGCTCGGTCGAGCTGTGGGTGCCGAACTTGATCAGCAGGATGCCGGCGATCATCACGCCGATGCCCAGCGCCTTGGCCAGGCCGAGGCTTTCCCCGAGCCAGGCGACGCTGACGGCGGTGATCAACACAATGCCGATGCCCTCCCAGAGGGCGTAGGCAACCCCGACCGGGACGCGCTTGACGGCCAGTGCCAGGAAGAAATACGACAGGCCGATCAGGCCGTACATCAGCAGGTGCCCCAGCACTGGGTTGTTTTCGTTGGCAAAGGACATGGAGGTGGTGCCGACGACCTCGAAGAAGATCGCCGTCAGAAGATAGATCCAGGAACGCATGGTGCCCTCCCATGGGCATTGCGGGCTCGCCGTCAGTGGCGAATGGCCCGTGTTTCGGATTCGGGTGTGCGCAGGGCGCAGGTGGCCGAAGTCGTCCGGCCCGAATGGGAGGGGCGCTACAGGTCGCCGGTCCAGTGGCCCTCGCGGGACACCAGACGGGAGAAGGACAGGGAAGGGGAGTGACTGTTCAACATAATGAACGGAATATTAACTTTAGGTATCCATGCGTATCAATCGATAGGTTTTGGCTAAATATTTCCGCAATTGTTAAGGGCTGGAGCGCACTTGCTTTCGGAGCTGGCAAAAAACTGTTCGCTTTATTGATCGTTATGGGGCTTCGGCGCCCTGGAGCGGCAGGCGCTGCCAGAGGCACCTGGAAAACGCGCTGGATGGCCCGTTCCACGGGGCTTAGACCATGGTCCAAGTCCGGTAAGACCATGGTCGAATGGCCCCACTGACAGGCGGGGGATACAAAAGACGGCATACAAAAACAACTACCCGTCGAGGTATGAGACATGAGTGCTGCTTCACTGTATCCGGTGCGTCCCGAGGTGGCTGAAAAGTCGCTGACCAACGAGGCGACCTACAAGGCCATGTACCAGCAGTCGGTGATCAACCCCGATGGTTTCTGGCGCGAGCAGGCTCAGCGCATCGACTGGATCAAACCCTTCACCAAGGTCAAGCAGACCTCCTTCGACGACCACCACGTCGACATCAAGTGGTTCGCCGACGGCACCCTCAACCTCTCCGCCAACTGCCTGGACCGTCACCTCGCCGAGCGCGGCGACCAACTGGCGATCATCTGGGAAGGCGACGACCCGTCCGAGCACCGCAACATCACCTACCGCGAACTGCACGAAGAAGTGTGCAAGTTCGCCAACGCCCTGCGCGGCCAGGATGTGCACCGCGGTGACGTGGTCACCCTCTACATGCCGATGATTCCCGAGGCAGTGGTGGCCATGCTGGCCTGCACCCGCATCGGCGCCATTCACTCCGTGGTCTTCGGCGGCTTCTCTCCCGAGGCCCTGGCCGGCCGCATCATCGACTGCAAGTCCAAGGTGGTGATCACCGCCGACGAAGGCTTGCGCGGCGGCAAGAAGACCCCGCTGAAAGCCAATGTCGACGACGCCCTGACCAACCCCGAGACCAGCAGTGTGCAGAAGCTGATCGTGGTCAAGCGCACCGGTTCGGACATCAAGTGGAACCCGCACCGCGACGTCTGGTACGAGGACCTGATGAAGGTCGCCTCCAGCCAGTGCCTGCCGAAGGAAATGGGCGCCGAGGACCCGCTGTTCATCCTCTACACTTCCGGCTCCACCGGTAAGCCCAAGGGCGTGCTGCACACCACCGGCGGCTACCTGGTCTACGCCTCGCTGACCCATGAGCGCGTGTTCGACTACCGCCCGGGCGAAGTCTTCTGGTGCACCGCTGACATAGGCTGGGTCACCGGCCACACCTACCTGGTCTACGGGCCGCTTTCCAATGGCGCCACCACCCTGATGTTCGAAGGCGTGCCGAACTACCCGGACGTCACCCGCGTCGCCAAGATCATCGACAAGCACAAGGTCAACATCCTCTACACCGCCCCCACCGCCATCCGCGCGATGATGGCCGAGGGCAAGGCCGCCGTGGCCGGTGCCGACGGCTCCAGCTTGCGCCTGCTGGGTTCGGTGGGCGAGCCGATCAATCCGGAAGCCTGGCACTGGTACTACGAAAACGTCGGCAAGTCCCGCTGCCCGATCGTCGACACCTGGTGGCAGACCGAGACCGGCGCCTGCCTGATGACCCCGCTGCCGGGGGCTCACGCCCTCAAGCCGGGTTCTGCCGCACGGCCCTTCTTCGGCGTGCAACCGGCGCTGGTGGACAACCTGGGCAACCTGATCGAGGGTGCCGCGGAAGGCAACCTGGTGATCATCGACTCCTGGCCGGGCCAGGCCCGTACCCTGTACGGCGACCACGACCGCTACGTCGACACCTACTTCAAGACCTTCAAGGGCATGTACTTCACCGGTGACGGTGCCCGTCGCGATGAAGACGGCTACTACTGGATCACCGGCCGCGTCGACGACGTGCTCAACGTCTCCGGCCACCGCATGGGCACCGCCGAGATCGAGAGCGCCATGGTGGCCCACCCGAAGGTCGCCGAGGCTGCCGTGGTGGGCATCCCCCACGACATCAAGGGGCAGGGCATCTACGTCTACGTCACCCTCAACGCGGGCGTGGAATCCTCCGAAGCGCTGCGTCAGGAGCTGAAGCAGTGGGTGCGCCGCGAGATCGGCCCCATCGCCACGCCGGACGTGATCCAGTGGGCACCCGGCCTGCCCAAGACCCGCTCCGGCAAGATCATGCGGCGCATCCTGCGCAAGATCGCCGTGGCCGAGTACGACACCCTCGGCGACATCTCCACGCTGGCTGATCCTGGCGTGGTGCAGCACCTCATCGATACCCACCGCACCATGCAGGCCGCCTGACCCGGCGACTTCCCGCTCCAGCGAACGCCCCGCCCGGCCACAAGCCCGGCGGGGCGTTCTGCTTCTGGTCGATTGATATCGGATGGTGCCTGCGGATGACAGTCCGCAATGGGGGATAGCGAGCGGTAACAGTCGGGGTGTAACCTTGCGCGCCATTCTGGGGCGCCAGGGAGCAGATTGCCCCGGGCTGGTGCTGCGCGAGGTGAGTCTGACAACCCGGTGATCGGCTGGAGGGCCTGTTTTTTCTGGGGTTGTTGGAAAGTGGTCTGGTAATTGCTTTTTCAGAAGGTTCTGAATTGAACTGCCTAGCCATAAAAGAAGGTTTCTGTCAACCTCTCCCTCTCGGTCGTCCTGGCCTTTTGTAATTTGTTGTCGCATTGAAGAAATATCGACTTTAGGGCTGTCGCTAGAATGCCGCTCACCCGGCCAAGGCCAATTCCCTGAGTTCAATCAAGGTAATTCCCGCGCCTATTTCTACAATTCGCTGAATGGTCTGGGCACGATCTCTCCTGCCAGCAGATGCTTCCCTATTCCAAGGAGTCAAACATGAAGAAGATTGCCCTTCTCGGCGCTCTGGCGCTGACCCTGCTGTCGCCGCTGGCAGCCACTGCCGATGATTCCAAGCCCCTGCGTATCGGCATCGAGGCCGCATACCCGCCCTTCGCCTTCAAGACCCCGGACGGCAAGATCACCGGCTTCGACTACGACATCGGCAACGCCCTCTGCGAAGAGATGAAGGTCAAGTGCCAGTGGATCGAGCAGGAGTTCGACGGCCTGATCCCCGCCCTCAAGGTGCGCAAGTTCGACGCCGTGCTGTCCTCGATGACCATCACCGAAGACCGCAAGAAGTCCGTCGACTTCACCAACCGCTACTACCTGACCCCGATCAAGCTGGCGATGAAGGCCGGCACCGTGATCAACGACCCGCTGGTGGACCTGAAGGGCAAGAAGGTCGGCGTTCAGCGCGCCAGCACCTACGACCGCTTCGCCACCGAGGTCTACGCCCCGGCCGGTATCGAAGTGGTGCGCTACAGCTCGCAGAACGAAGTGTTCCTCGACATGACCGCCGGCCGCCTCGACGCGACCCTGGCCGATGCCGTGAACATCGACGACGGCTTCCTCAAGACCGAAGCCGGCAAGGGCTTCGCCCTGGTAGGCCCGGACTACACCGATCCGAAGTACTTCGGTGAAGGCGCCGGCATCGCCGTTCGCAAGGGCGACAAGGCCCTGGTGGACAAGATCAACGCCGCCATCGCCGCCATTCGTGCCAACGGCAAGTACAAGGAAGTCCAGGACAAGTACTTCCAGTTCAACATCTACGGCGAGTAATCCCCTCCGCCCTTCCCCGGAAGTGGCACAACCAGGACGTTGAGGCCGCCCCGCGACCACGGGGCACCTCTAAAAACTACCTGCGTTGTCATCGCGGCGTTAAAAACAGCCTCAAAATGCTCATTTACCCTACGTAAACTGCGCTTTTTCGTCTGTTTTTGCCTTGCGCTGACTGCCTCGTCCACGTTTTTAGAGGCGCCCTACGGCACCGCGCGACCGGGCGTCACGGTCGGCGGTTAACCTGCAGGTTGTGCCACTTTTTCATTGCAGCGGTGCTGTCCGGTTTCACCTGGGGCGCTGCAAGAGGACCTGAAACATGCTCAACGGCTACGGCTCGACCATTCTCGAGGGTGCCTGGCTCACCCTGCAGTTGGCGTTGTCCTCCATGTCCATGGCCATCCTGCTCGGCCTGGTCGGCGCGGCCTTTCGCCTGTCGCCGGTGCGCTGGCTGGCCATCATGGGCGATGCCTACGCCACCGTGGTCCGCGGCATTCCCGACCTGGTGCTGATCCTGTTGATCTTCTACGGCGGCCAGCAGGTGGTGAACCTGGTGGGGCCGATGGTCGGTTATGACGATTACATCGACCTCGACCCGTTCTGGTCCGGGGTCTTTACCCTCGGCTTCATCTTCGGTGCCTACCTGTCCGAGACCTTCCGGGGCGCCTTCATGGCCATTCCGAAAGGGCAGGGCGAGGCCGGCTTCGCCTACGGCATGAACGGCCGCCAGGTGTTCTTCCGCATCCTGGTGCCGCAGATGATCCGCTTCGCCATCCCCGGCTTCACCAACAACTGGCTGGTGCTGACCAAGGCCACCGCGCTGGTGTCCGTGGTGGGCCTGCAGGACATGATGTTCAAGGCCAAGAGTGCGGCAGACGCCACCCGCGAGCCCTTCACCTTCTTCCTGGCCGTGGCGGGTCTGTACCTGGTGCTGACCAGCGTGTCGCTGCTGGCGTTGCGCTTCCTGGAAAAACGTTACTCCGTCGGCATCAAGGCCGCCGATCTGTGAGCGAGAGGGCGCATCCGTGATCTTCGACTACACCGTCATCTACGAGAACCTGCCGCTCTACTTCAGCGGCGTGCTGGTGACCCTCAAGCTGCTGGCCATTTCCCTGGCTGTCGGCCTGCTGGTGGCCGTGCCCCTGGCGCTGATGCGGGTCTCCAAGCAGCCCATGGTCAACTTCCCGGCCTGGCTCTACACCTACGTCATCCGCGGCACCCCGATGCTGGTGCAGCTGTTCCTCATCTACTACGGGCTGGCCCAGTTCGAGGCCGTGCGTGCAAGCTGGCTCTGGCCCTACCTGTCCAACGCCACCTTCTGCGCCTGCCTGGCGTTCGCCATCAACACCAGCGCCTACACCGCCGAGATCCTCGCCGGCAGCCTCAAGGCCACGCCCCATGGCGAGATCGAAGCGGCCAAGGCCATCGGCATGTCCCGCGCCAAGCTGTACCGCCGCATCCTGCTGCCCTCGGCCCTGCGCCGTGCGCTGCCGCAGTACAGCAACGAAGTGATCATGATGCTGCACACCACCAGCCTGGCCTCCATCGTCACCCTGGTGGACATCACCGGCGCCGCGCGCACCGTGAACTCGCAGTACTACCTGCCGTTCGAGGCGTTCATCACCGCCGGCCTGTTCTACCTGTGCCTGACCTTCATCCTGGTGCGCCTGTTCAAGCTGGCCGAGCGCCGCTGGCTGGCCTACCTGGCCCCGCGCAAGGCCTGATGCCATGGAGCGCATCGACCACGAACTGCCCTGGGGCCTGCCCGGTACCCGCCGCCAGTTGAGCGTCTTCCGCTTCGGCACCGGCACGCGCAAGGCGTACCTGCAGGCATCCCTGCATGCCGACGAGCTGCCGGGCATGCGCGTGGCGGTGGAGCTCAAGCGGCGCCTCGCCGAACTGGAGGCCGAAGGCCGCCTGACCGGCTGCATCGAGCTGGTGCCGGTGGCCAACCCCATCGGCCTCGGCCAGGTGCTGCAGGCCACTCACCTGGGCCGCTTCGAGTTCACCAGCGGGCGTAACTTCAACCGTGGCTTCGTCGACCTGGCGACCCAGGTCGAGGCCGGCCTGGAAGGGCGCCTGGGTGATGACGCCGATGCCAACCGCACCACCATCCGCGAGGCCATGCAGGCCGCCTTGCACCAGTTGCCGCCGGCCGCTTCGGAGCTGGAGGGCCTGCAGCGCCTGCTGCTGACCCACGCCTGCGACGCCGACCTGGTGCTGGACCTGCATTGCGACCTGGAGGCGGCCGTGCACCTGTACTGCCTGCCGCAGCACGCCGCGTCGCTGGCCGGGCTCTCGGCCCGCCTGGGGGCTGCGGCCGTGCTCACTGCTGAAGAGTCCGGCGGCAGCTCCTTCGACGAGGCCTGTTCGCTGCCCTGGCTGCGCCTGGCGCGGCGCTTCCCGCAGGCGTCGATTTCGCTGGCCTGCGTGGCCAGCACGGTCGAGCTGGGCGGCGTGGCCGATACCGACCGCCCGCTGTCCGAGGCTCGCGCCGAGGCCATCCTTGCGGTGCTCGCCGAGCACGGGCTGATCGACGGTGACTGGCCGGCCGCGCCGCCGGCACTGTGCGAGCCGACCCCCTTCGAGGGCACCGAACTGCTCTATCCGCCCCACTCCGGCGTGGTCAGCTTCCTGCAGCCTGCCGGTGCGCGGGTCAGGGCGGGCGAGCCGCTGTTCGAAGTGATCGACCCCTTGAGCGACCGCCATTCAACGGTGTGCGCCACGGTGGACGGCGTGCTGTTCGCCCGTGAGCGCACCCGCTTCGCCCAACCCGGACTGTGGCTGGCCAAGGTGGCCGGCCGTGAACCCATTCGTCAGGGACGCTTGCTGAGCGACTGATCCAATCGCATCGAGACCGAGACCATGTACAAACTGGAAGTCCAAGACCTGCACAAGCGCTACGGCAGCCATGAAGTCCTCAAGGGCGTCTCCCTGGCCGCCAAGGCGGGCGATGTGATCAGCATCATCGGCTCGAGCGGATCGGGCAAAAGTACCTTCCTGCGCTGCATCAACCTGCTGGAGCAGCCCCACGGCGGCAAGATCCTGCTCAATGGCGAGGAGCTCAAGCTGGTGGCCAACAAGGACGGCGGCCTCAAGGCGGCCGACCCCAAGCAGCTGCAGCGCATGCGCTCGCGCCTGGCCATGGTGTTCCAGCACTTCAACCTGTGGTCGCACATGAGCGCCCTGGAGAACGTCATCGAAGCGCCGGTGCACGTGCTCGGCGTGTCGAAGAAGGAAGCCATCGAGAAGGCCGAGCACTACCTGGCCAAGGTCGGCGTGGCCCACCGCAAGGACGCCTACCCGGCGCACATGTCCGGCGGTGAGCAGCAGCGCGTCGCCATCGCCCGCGCCCTGGCGGTGGAGCCGGAGGTGATGCTGTTCGACGAGCCCACTTCCGCCCTCGACCCCGAACTGGTGGGCGAGGTGCTCAAGGTGATGAAGGACCTGGCCCTGGAAGGCCGCACCATGGTGGTGGTCACCCACGAGATGGGCTTCGCCCGTGAGGTGTCCAACCAGTTGATTTTCCTGCACAAGGGCGTGGTCGAAGAGACCGGCTGCCCGAAGGATGTGTTGGCCAATCCACAATCCGAGCGGCTCAAGCAGTTCCTCTCCGGAAGCCTCAAGTAAATCGTGCCGACTGAGGCTAAGCTGCCTGCCATGACTGCCCAACGAATCGGTTTCCTGCTCTGGCCCGGCACCAAGGCCATGACCCTGGCGCTGGCCGAGGAGGCCCTGCGCGTCGCCCAGCGCCTGCACCCGGAAGTGGTCTACGACCTGCACTTCCTCCAGGCCGAAGCACCGGCCGAAGGCGGCTGGCGCCTGCCGGGCGAGCCCTGGACCGGCAGGCTGGAAGGGCTGACGCGCCTGTTCCTGCTGGCCGACGAACCACCGGCGGCGGTGTCCGTCGGGCTGGCCACGGCACTGAAGCAGGTGGCCCGCACCGGCTGCGTGGTGGGCGGGCTCTCCGCTGGGGTCTACCCGCTGGCGCAACTGGGCCTGCTGGACGGTTACCGCGCAGCGGTGCACTGGCGCTGGCAGGACGATTTCAGCGAGCGCTTCCCCAAGGTCATCGCCACCAGCCACCTGTTCGACTGGGACCGCGACCGCCTCACCGCCTGCGGCGGCCTGGCGGTGCTCGACCTGCTGCTGGCGGTGCTGGCCCGTGACCACGGCGCCGAGCTGGCCGGCGCGGTGTCCGAGGAGCTGGTGGTGGAGCGCATCCGCGAAGGCGGCGAGCGCCAGCGCATCCCGCTGCAGAACCGCCTCGGCTCCAGCCACCCGAAGCTCACCCAGGCGGTGCTGCTGATGGAGGCCAACATTGAGGAGCCGCTGACCACCGACGAGATCGCCCAGCACGTGTGCGTGTCGCGTCGCCAGCTGGAGCGCATCTTCAAGCAGTACCTCAACCGCGTGCCCAGCCAGTACTACCTGGAACTGCGCCTGAACAAGGCCCGGCAGATGCTGATGCAGACCAGCAAGTCGATCATCCAGATCGGCCTCTCCTGCGGCTTCTCCTCCGGCCCGCACTTCTCCAGCGCCTACCGCAACTTCTTCGGCGTCACCCCCCGCGAAGACCGCAACCAGCGGCGCAGCGGCGGCCCCTTCGACAACCAGCCGGCACTGTCCGAGCGCGGTTGATCACCGGTGCCGGGCGGGCGGCTCGCAGCGCCCGGCGCCTCGTTCCTGTCTTCCTTGTGCTGGCAGCCCCGGTCGCGGGTGCGGCGTGCCGGTGTATGGCGTCTCGATGCGCCGTCTTGCCCCGTGTCCTTGTGCATGACGGATACCCGCCGGTCATCCCGTGGCGAATACGCTGTGCCCCGTGCGTCCTGTGGCGATCCGCGTTTAAACTGCGCCTTCCCGACGCTTTCTGTCGCATTTCCGAAAGCCTCGGATTTTCGCGGGTTTGCGCTGTAAGAAGTTGTCGCTTGGCGGCAATGCCAACCCCGGATCACTCCCTACAATCCTTTCACCACTAGCCGCTTCAGGCAGGAGAAACTGATGTCCGTTGAGCATGCGCAGGTCGAGCGCGCCGATTTCGATCAGCTGATGGTCCCCAACTATGCCCCCGCCGCGTTCATCCCGGTGCGAGGCCAGGGTTCCCGCGTCTGGGACCAGAGCGGCCGTGAACTGATCGACTTCGCCGGCGGCATCGCCGTGAACTCCCTGGGGCATGCTCACCCGGCACTGGTCAAGGCACTGACCGACCAGGCCAACAAGATCTGGCACGTTTCCAACGTCTTCACCAACGAGCCGGCCCTGCGCCTGGCCCGGAAGCTGGTGGACGCCACCTTCGCCGAGCGCGTGTTCCTCGCCAACTCCGGCGCCGAGGCCAACGAGGCCGCGTTCAAGCTGGCCCGTCGCTACGCCCACGACGTTTATGGCCCGCAGAAGCACGAGATCATCGCCGCCACCAACAGCTTCCACGGGCGCACCCTGTTCACCGTGACGGTGGGCGGCCAGCCGAAGTACTCCGACGGCTTCGGTCCGAAGATGGAAGGCATCACCCATGTGCCGTTCAACGACCTGGAAGCCCTGAAGGCCGCCATCTCCGACAAGACCTGCGCCGTGGTCCTCGAGCCCGTGCAAGGGGAGGGCGGCGTGCTGCCGGCCGACCAGGCCTACCTGGAAGGCGCCCGCAAGCTGTGCGACGAGCACAACGCCCTGCTGGTGTTCGACGAAGTGCAGAGCGGCATGGGCCGCAGCGGCCATCTGTTCGCCTACCAGCACTACGGTGTGACCCCGGACATCCTCTCCAGTGCCAAGAGCCTGGGCGGCGGTTTCCCCATCGGCGCCATGCTGACCACCACCGAGATCGCCAAGCACCTCTCCGTGGGCACCCACGGCACCACCTACGGTGGCAACCCGCTGGCCTGCGCCGTGGCCGAAGCGGTGCTGGACGTGATCAACACCCCCGAAGTGCTCAGCGGCATCACCGCCAAGCACGAGCGCTTCAAGGCACGCCTCGAGGCCATCGGCCAGAAGTACGGCCTGTTCAGTGAAGTGCGCGGTCTGGGCCTGCTGATCGGCGCGGTGCTGGCCGATGCCTGGAAAGGCAAGGCCAAGGACGTGCTCAACGCCGCCGAGAAGGAGGCCGTGATGGTGCTGCAGGCCAGTCCGGACGTGGTGCGCTTCGCGCCCAGCCTGGTGATCCCGGATGCCGACATCGACGAAGGCCTGGACCGTTTCGAGCGCGCCGTGGCCAAGCTGACCCAGGCCTGAGGGCCCGGAAGGCGCGGCACAGGAGGTGCCGCGCCGCACAACCAGGGATGAAGGTTTTTCATGCGTGATCGGCGGCCCATTGGCCGCCGTTTTCTCCGGTCGGCCAACGGCGCTGCCGGAGCCTTTACTGAAGGAGTGACCCCATGCTGGTGATGCGCCCCGCGCAAATGGCCGACCTCGCCGATGTTCAGCGACTGGCCGCGGACAGCCCCGTGGGTGTCACGTCCCTCCCGGACGACGCCGGTCGCCTGGGCGAGAAGATCACCGCCTCCGAAGCGTCCTTCGCTGCCGAAGTGAGCTTCAACGGCGAGGAAAGCTACTTCTTCGTGCTGGAAGACACCGAGCGCGGCTGCCTGGTGGGCTGTTCCGCCATCGTCGCCTCCGCCGGTTTCTCCGAGCCCTTCTACAGCTTCCGCAACGAGACCTTCGTGCATGCGTCCCGGGAGTTGAAGATCCACAACAAGATTCACGTTCTCTCGCTGTGTCACGACCTCACCGGCAACAGCCTGCTGACCAGCTTCTACGTCGAGCGCGACCTGGTGAACACCGCCTTCGCCGAGCTCAACTCCCGTGGCCGCCTGCTGTTCATGGCCAGCCACCCCGAGCGCTTCGCCGACGCGGTGGTGGTGGAGATCGTCGGCTACAGCGACGACCAGGGTGAATCGCCGTTCTGGAACGCCGTCGGGCGCAACTTCTTCGACCTCAACTACGTCGAGGCCGAGCGCCTGTCGGGGCTGAAGAGCCGCACCTTCCTCGCCGAGCTGATGCCGAACTACCCCATCTACGTGCCGCTGCTGCCCGACGCGGCCCAGGAGTCCATGGGGCAGGTGCACCCGCGCGCGCAGATCACCTTCGACATCCTCATGCGCGAAGGCTTCGAGACCGACAACTACATCGACATCTTCGACGGTGGCCCGACCCTGCACGCCCGCACGTCCGGCATCCGCTCCATCGCCCAGAGCCGCGTGGTGCCGGTGCGCATCGGTGCCGCGCCCAAGGTGGGCCGCCAGTACCTGGTGAGCAACGGCCAGTTGCAGGACTTCCGCGCCGTGGTGGCCGAGCTGGACTGGGCCCCGGGCAAACCGGTGGAACTCACCGCCGAAGCCGCCGAAGCCCTGGGCGTCGGTGAGGGCGCCAGCGTGCGCCTGGTGGCGATTTAACCCCGAGTGCCAGCCCTGGGCGGCGTGCCGCCCGACCTGCCGCTCGCAGCACGAAGCTCTAACGGAGTGACTATGATCGTTCGTCCCGTACGCAGCGCCGACTTGCCGGCCCTGATCGACCTGGCGCGCAGCACCGGCGCCGGCCTGACCACGCTGCCCGCCAACGAGGAGCGCCTGACCCACCGTGTGGGCTGGGCCGAAAAGGCATTCCGTGGCGAGGCCGAGCGGGCCGATGCCGACTACCTGTTCGTGCTCGAGGACGACGACGGCAAGGTCGTCGGCATCTCCGCCGTGGCCGGCGCCGTGGGCTTGCGCGAGCCCTGGTACAACTACCGCGTCGGGCTCACCGTCAGCGCCTCCCAGGAGCTGAACATCCACCGGCAGATCCCCACGCTGTTCCTGGCCAACGACCTGACCGGCAACTCCGAGCTGTGCTCGCTGTTCCTGCACGCCGGCTACCGCACCGGCCTCAACGGCCGCCTGCTGTCCAAGGCGCGCTTCCTGTTCATCGCCGAGTTCCCCGAGCTGTTCGGCGACAAGGTGATCGCCGAGATGCGCGGCATGTCCGACGAGCACGGTGTCTCGCCGTTCTGGGAGAGCCTGGGCCGGCACTTCTTCAAGATGGAGTTCTCCCGCGCGGACTACCTCACCGGCGTCGGCAACAAGGCCTTCATCGCCGAGCTGATGCCCAAGTTCCCGCTCTACACCTGCTTCCTCTCCGAGGCGGCGCGGGACGTGATCGGGCGCGTGCACACCGACACCGAGCCGGCCTTGGCGATGCTCAAGAGCGAGGGCTTCAGCTTCCAGGGCTACGTCGACATCTTCGACGCCGGCCCGGCCATCGAATGCCAGACCGCGAAGATCCGCGCCGTGCAGGACAGCCAGGCGCTGGTGCTGGCCGTCGGTACGCCGGGCGACGATGCCACGCCGTACCTGATCCACAACCGCAAGCGCGAGGATTGCCGCGTCACCGCCGCCCCGGCGCGCCTGGCCGCCGGCACCCTGGTGGTGGATGCCGACACCGCCAAGCGCCTGAAACTCTCGGCGGGCGCCTCGGTTCGCGCCGTGCCCCTGTCGGCCAAGGAGTCCGTGAAATGAGCACCCATTACATCGCAGGCGCCTGGCAGGCCGGGCAGGGCGAGGCCTTCGACTCGCTGAACCCGGTCACCCAGGAATCCGTCTGGAGCGGGCAGGGCGCCAGCGCCGAACAGGTCGAAGCGGCCGTAGCTGCCGCCCGTGCGGCCTTCCCGGCCTGGGCCCGCCTGAGCCTGGAGGCGCGCATCGCCGTTCTCGAACGCTTCGCCGCCACCCTCAAGACCCGCGCCGACGAACTGGCCCGCTGCATCGGCGAGGAGACCGGCAAGCCGCTGTGGGAGTCCGCCACCGAAGTGACCAGCATGGTCAACAAGGTCGCCATCTCCATCCAGAGCTACCGCGAACGTACCGGCGAGAAGAGCGGCCCGCTGGCCGACGCCACCGCCGTGCTGCGCCACAAGCCCCACGGCGTGGTCGCCGTGTTCGGCCCCTATAACTTCCCCGGCCACCTGCCCAACGGCCACATCGTGCCCGCGCTGCTGGCCGGCAATGCCGTGGTGTTCAAGCCCAGCGAGCTGACCCCCAAGGTGGCCGAGCTGACGGTCCAGTGCTGGATCGAGGCGGGCCTGCCCGCCGGCGTGCTCAACCTGGTGCAGGGCGGCCGCGAAACCGGCGTCGCCCTGGCTGGCAACCCGGGCATCGACGGCCTGTTCTTCACCGGCTCCAGCCGCACCGGCAACCTGCTGCACCAGCAGTTCGCCGGCCGCCCGGACAAGATCCTGGCGCTGGAGATGGGCGGCAACAACCCGCTGGTGGTGGACGAGGTGGCCGATGTCGACGCGGCTGTCTACACCATCATCCAGTCCGCCTTCATCTCCGCTGGCCAGCGCTGCACCTGCGCCCGCCGCCTGCTGGTGCCGGTCGGCGCCTGGGGCGACACGCTGCTGGCACGCCTGGTGGCGGTGGCGGCGAGCATTCAGGTCGGCGCCTTCGACGCCCAGCCGGCACCTTTCATGGGCTCGGTGATCTCCCTGGACGCGGCGCGCCATCTGCTCAAGGCCCAGGAGCACCTGATCGCCCAGGGCGCCACGCCGCTGCTGGCCATGTCCCAGCCGCTGGAGACTGCCGCGCTGCTGACCCCCGGCATCCTCGACGTCACCGCCTTGGCCGAGCGCCCGGACGAAGAGTTCTTCGGCCCGCTGCTGCAGGTGATCCGCTACGACGGTTTCGAGGCCGCCATGGCCGAGGCCAACGCCACCCAGTACGGCCTGGCCGCCGGCCTGCTTTCGGACTCCCGCGAGCTGTACCAGCGCTTCTTCATCGAGAGCCGAGCCGGCATCGTCAACTGGAACAAACAACTGACCGGGGCCGCGAGCAGTGCGCCCTTCGGGGGCGTCGGCGCGTCGGGCAACCACCGCGCCAGCGCCTACTACGCCGCTGACTACTGCGCCTACCCGGTCGCCTCGCTGGAAAGCGAAACCCTCGCCCTGCCTGCAACCCTGACGCCTGGAGTCAGCCTATGAGCGCCCATGAAGTGAACTTCGACGGTCTGGTCGGCCCGACCCACAACTACGGTGGCCTGTCCTACGGCAACGTGGCGTCGCAGAGCAACAGCCAGGCCGTCTCCAGCCCCAAGGAAGCCGCTCTGCAGGGCCTGGCGAAGATGAAGGCGCTGATGGACATGGGCTTCCAGCAGGGCGTACTGGCCCCGCAGGAGCGCCCCAACGTCGCCGCGCTGCGCAGCCTCGGCTTCGCCGGCACCGACGCCCAGGTGATCGAGAAGGTCGCCAAGGACGCCATGCCGCTGCTGGCCGCCTGCAGCTCGGCCTCCAGCATGTGGACCGCCAACGCCTGCACCGTCAGCCCCAGCGCCGACACCGCCGATGGCCGTGTGCACTTCACCGCTGCCAATCTCAACTGCAAGTTCCACCGCAGCATCGAGCACCCCACCACCAGCCGCGTGCTGGCGGCGATGTTCGCCGACGAGCGCCACTTCGCCCACCACGCCGCGCTGCCGGCGGTGGCGCAGTTCGGTGACGAAGGCGCGGCCAACCACACCCGTTTCTGCAAGGGCTACGGCGAGGCCGGCGTGGAGTTCTTCGTGTTCGGTCGCAGCGCCTTCGACAGCCGCTTCCCGGCGCCCTCGCGCTACCCGGCGCGGCAGACCCTGGAGGCCAGCCAGGCCGTCGCGCGCCTGCACGGGCTGAGCGAGGCCGGCGTGGTCTACGCCCAGCAGAACCCGGCGGTGATCGACCAGGGCGTGTTCCATAACGACGTGATCGCGGTGGGCAATGGCGAGGTGCTGTTCCATCACCAGGACGCCTTCCTGGAGACCGACAAGGTACTGGCCGAGCTGCACGACAAGCTGGGCCGCGTCGGTGGCCGCTTACAGGCCGTGTGCGTGCCCCGCGAAGCGGTGACGGTGGAGGACGCGGTGCGTTCCTACCTGTTCAACAGCCAGCTGCTCAGCCGCGCCGACGGCAGCATGCTGCTGATCGTCCCCGAGGAATGCCGCAACAACGCGCGGGTGTGGCACTACCTGCAGACTCTGACCGCCGAGGACGGCCCGATCCGCGAGGTGAAGGTCTTCGACCTCAAGCAGAGCATGCAGAATGGCGGCGGCCCGGCGTGCCTGCGCCTGCGCGTGGCCCTGAAGGACAACGAGCTGGCGGCGGTCAACCCGGGCGTGATCCTCACCCCCTCGCTCTACGACACCCTGACCGCCTGGGTGGATAAGCATTACCGCGATCGCCTGAGCGAAAGCGACCTGGCTGATCCACAATTGCTCACCGAATGCCGCACGGCATTGGATGAACTCACCCAGATCCTTAAACTGGGCGCCGTTTATCCGTTCCAACTGAACTGAGCGGTGTGCGGCCGGCGGTGAGGCGTTCCTCGGAACCCTCCGCCCCGCCCGCCGCTCTCTGCCTTACGATCCTGGAGTTCTACACATGTCCGACGCCCTGCAACTCATCCTCGAAGACACCGACGGCACCCAGCTGGAAACGTCCTGCACCCGGTTTGCCGTGGTCTGGCAGGGCAAGGAGGTCTGGATCCAGACCGCTGGCAACGGCCAACTGCTGATCGGCGTGGACGTGGAGGAGGGTGATACCGAGTACGCCAACCTGCTGCTGCGCCCGCTGGCCACCAACCTGGTGAGCCTGCAACTGGAAATGGAACCGGCCGACGCCGACGACGAAGACGGCCACGTACACGGGCCGGACTGCAACCACGACCACTGAGGACGCGCGGATGCTGGCCCTTGGCAAGCTGCTTGAACTGACCCTGGCCGGCCGTGAGCCGACCGAGAAGATTCAACTGACCGCCGAGGGCACGCGCCTGCACTGGCTGGCGGAGGGTGCCCTGGAGGTGACCCCGCCCGCCGGCGCCGATGACGGCCTGGACCTGCTGCTCTCCGCCGGCATCCACGGCAACGAGACGGCACCGATCGAACTGCTCGACCGGCTGCTCCAGGGCGTGGCCCGGGGTGAACTGAAGCCCCGCGCACGCATTCTCTTCCTGCTCGGCAACCCCGAGGCCATGCGCCGGGGCGAGCGCTATGTGGAGCAGGACATCAACCGCCTGTTCAACGGCCGCCACGAGCAGACCAGCGGCACCGAGGCCATGCGCGCCAACGAGCTGGAACACCTGGCCGCCGCATTCTTCGCCCGTGAGGGCCGCACCCGCCTGCATTACGATTTGCACACCGCCATCCGTGGCTCGAAGGTCGAGCAGTTCGCCCTCTACCCCTACAAAGAAGGGCGTGAGCATTCCCGTCGCGAACTGGCCCGTCTGGGCGCCGCCGGCATCGAAGCGGTGCTGCTGCAGAACAAGACCGGCATCACCTTCAGCTCCTACACCTACGCGCGGCTGGAGGCCGAGGCCTTCACCCTCGAACTCGGCAAGGCCCGGCCGTTTGGGCAGAACGAGGGCGTGAACCTCGATCGGCTGGAAACCCGCCTGCGCCAGTTGATTGAGGGTTCCGAGCCTGAAGCGGACGCGCTGGGCGATCTCAAGCTGTTCGCCGTGTCCCGCGAAGTGATCAAGCACAGCGATGCCTTCCGCCTGCACCTGCCCGATGACGTGGAGAATTTCAGCGAGCTGCCCACCGGCTACCTGTTGGCCGAGGACATCGCCGGGACCCGCTGGGTGGTGGCAGAGCAGGGCGCGCGCATCATCTTCCCCAACCCCAAGGTGAAGAACGGCCTGCGCGCCGGCATCCTCATCGTGCCCGCCAACGTCGACTGATCCAGTGGGCCTATCCCTCGTGGGCTGAAGCCCGCGCCGTGGGGCGCCTGGCGCCCCTTGCCCCACTCGCCGCGCTCCTTTAGGGTCACCCCCTTACCCAGCCAAGGAGCCCGAGATGTCCGTCATCGACCTGCGCAGCGACACCGTCACCCAACCCACCCCGGGGATGCGCGAGGCGATGAACCGCGCCCCGCTGGGTGATGACGTCTATGGCGAAGACCCCACCGTCAACCGCCTTGAGGCCTGGCTGGCCGAGCGCCTGGGGTTCGAGGCGGCGCTCTTCGTCCCCACCGGCACCATGAGCAACCTGCTGGGCCTGATGGCGCACTGCCAACGGGGCGACGAGTACATCGTCGGCCAGCAGGCCCATACCTATAAGTACGAAGGCGGCGGCGCGGCAGTGCTGGGCTCGATCCAGCCACAGCCCATCGAGGGCGAGGCCGACGGCAGCCTGGACCTGGCGAAGGTGGAGGCCGCCATCAAGCAGGACGACTTCCACTTCGCCCGCACCCGCCTGCTGGCGCTGGAGAACACCATGCAGGGCAAGGTCCTGCCCCTGGCGTACCTGGCGGCGGCCCGCGAACTGACCCGCCGCCGTGGCCTGGCGCTGCACCTGGACGGCGCGCGGCTGTACAACGCCGCCGTGAAGCTGGGGGTGGACGCCGCCGAGATCACCCGCCATTTCGACTCCGTCTCCGTGTGCTTGTCCAAGGGGCTGGGCGCTCCGGTCGGGTCGGTGCTGTGCGGCGGGGCCGAGTTCATCCAGCGTGCCCGCCGGCTGCGCAAGATGGTCGGTGGCGGCATGCGCCAGGCCGGCCTGCTGGCCGCCGCCGGGCACTACGCCCTGGAACACCAGGTGGCGCGCCTGGCTGACGACCACGCCAATGCCGCGCGCCTGGGCGAAGGGCTTGCGGTACTGGGCTTCAGCGTCGAGCCAGTGCAGACCAACATGGTCTACGTCGACATCGGCGAGCGGGCCGCGGCCCTCAAGGCCTTCATGGCCGAGCGCGGCGTGGTATTGAGCGCGGCGGCACGCCTGCGCATGGTCACCCATCTGGATGTCGATGCCGGCGGAATCGAGCGGGTGATCGAGGGTTTTGCCGCGTTTCTCGATCATGCGAGATGAAATCCCCCCGATAGCCCCTTTCTATCGCACAAGGCACTATCCGCGCGGCAAAGGGCCGATATAATGCGGCCCTTTGCCGGCGATTCTTGACCGCAGATTCCGTGGACGAACCTATGAAAAGCGCAGAAATCCGTGAAGCCTTCCTGAGCTTCTTCGAAGAGAAAGGGCACACCCGCGTCGCCTCCAGCTCCCTGATCCCGGGCAACGACCCGACCCTGCTGTTCACCAACGCGGGCATGAACCAGTTCAAGGACTGCTTCCTGGGCCTGGAAAAGCGCGCTTACACCCGTGCCACCACCAGCCAGAAGTGCGTCCGTGCCGGCGGCAAGCACAACGATCTGGACAACGTCGGCTACACCGCGCGCCACCACACCTTCTTCGAAATGCTGGGCAACTTCAGCTTCGGCGATTACTTCAAGCGCGATGCCATCCACTACGCCTGGGAATTCCTCACCGGTGACAAGTGGCTGAAACTGCCCAAGGAAAAGCTCTGGGTCACCGTCTACGCCAGCGACGACGAGGCCTACGACATCTGGACCCAGGAAGTCGGCATCCCCGCCGAGCGCATGGTCCGCATCGGTGACAACAAGGGCGCGCCCTATGCGTCCGACAACTTCTGGGCAATGGGCGATACCGGCCCGTGCGGCCCGTGTACCGAGATTTTCTACGACCACGGCCCGGACATCTGGGGCGGCCCGCCCGGCTCCCCGGAAGAAGACGGCGATCGCTACATCGAGATCTGGAACAACGTCTTCATGCAGTTCAACCGCACCGCCGATGGCGTTATGCACCCGCTCCCCGCGCCGAGCGTGGACACCGGCATGGGCCTGGAGCGCATCAGCGCCGTGCTGCAGCACGTGCACTCGAACTACGAGATCGACCTGTTCCAGAACCTGCTCAAGGCCGCCGCCGAGGCCATCGGCTGCGCCAACGACGACGCCCCGTCCCTGAAGGTCGTGGCCGACCACATCCGCTCCTGCTCCTTCCTGGTGGCGGACGGTGTGCTGCCGTCCAACGAAGGCCGTGGCTACGTGCTGCGCCGCATCATTCGCCGCGCCTGCCGCCACGGCAACAAGCTGGGCGCCAAGGGCACCTTCTTCCACAAGATCGTCGCTGCCCTGGTGGCCGAGATGGGCGAGGCCTTCCCCGAGCTCAAGCAGCAGCAGGCGCACATCGAGCGTGTGTTGAAGACCGAGGAAGAGCAGTTCGCCAAGACCCTGGAGCATGGCCTGAAGATCCTCGAGCAGGACCTCGCATCCCTGCAGGGCCAGGTCATCCCGGGCGATATCGTTTTCAAGCTCTACGACACCTACGGATTCCCGGTGGACCTGACCGCCGACATCGCCCGCGAACGCGAGCTGACCGTCGACGAGGAAGGCTTCGAGCGCGAGATGGAGGCCCAGCGCGAGCGCGCCCGCGCCTCCAGCGCCTTCGGCATGGACTACAACAGCCTGGTCAAGGTCGACGGTGACACCCGCTTCCTCGGCTACGCCGGTACCAGCGGCAGTGGCAAGGTCGTCGCGCTGTTCAAGGCGGGTGCTGCCGTGGACAGCCTCGCCGAAGGCGAGGAGGGCGTGGTGGTGCTGGACCAGACCCCGTTCTACGCCGAGTCCGGCGGCCAGGTGGGTGACTGCGGTTACCTGGAAGGCGCCGGTGTGCGCTTCGACGTCCGCGACACCACCAAGGCCGGCGGTGCCTTCCTGCACCACGGCATCGTGGCCAAGGGCGGCCTCTCGGTCGGTGCCAGCGTCATGGCCGAAGCCGACTCCACCGTTCGCAGTGCCACGGCGCTGAACCACTCCGCGACCCACCTGCTGCACGCAGCCCTGCGCCGCGTGCTCGGTGAGCACGTGCAGCAGAAAGGCTCCCTGGTGGACAGCCAGCGCCTGCGCTTCGACTTCAGCCACTTCGAGGCCATCAAGCCCGAGCAGCTGAAAGCGCTGGAAGACATCGTCAACACCGAGATCCGCCGCAACACCGCAGTCGAGACCGAAGAGACCGACATCGAAACCGCCAAGGCCAAGGGCGCCATGGCGCTGTTTGGCGAGAAGTACGGCGACCAGGTGCGTGTGCTGAGCATGGGCGGTGATTTCTCCGTCGAGCTCTGCGGCGGTACCCACGTCTCCCGCACCGGCGACATCGGCCTGTTCAAGATCACCAGCGAAGGCGGTGTTGCCTCCGGCGTGCGCCGTATCGAGGCAGTCACCGGTGCTGCGGCCCTGGCCTACCTGAACGGTGCCGAGGAGCAACTGAAGGAAGCGGCCGTGCTGGTCAAGGGCAGCCGTGACAACGTCCTGGACAAGCTCGCAGCCCTGCTGGAGCGCAACCGCCAGCTGGAAAAAGAAGTCGACCAGCTCAAGGCCAAGGCGGCCAGCGCGGCCGGCGACGACCTGGCGGCATCGGCAGTGGAGGTCAAGGGTGTCAAGGTCCTGGCCGCGCGCCTGGACGTGGACGGCGACGCGCTGCTGGCGCTGGTCGACCAATTGAAGAACAAGCTCGGCCGCGCAGTGATCCTGCTCGGCGGTGCGCTGGAGGGCAAGGTGACACTGGTCGCCGGCGTCACCCAGGACCTGACCGGCCAACTCAAAGCCGGCGATCTGATGAAGCAGGCCGCAGCAGCGGTCGGTGGCAAGGGCGGTGGCCGTCCGGACATGGCGCGTGGCGGTGGTACCGACGCCGCAGCCCTGGATCAGGCCCTGGCACTTGCCGTTCCGTTCGTCGAGCAGGGGCTCTGATGCCGTTGGCGCCCGGTTGCCACCCGCACCGGGCGCCCGCCGGAACCCTTCGCCAGGAGCTCCGCGCCACGCCCGGCGGGCCCTTGGCAGTGTCCTGCGTTGATTGTTTAATGGGCGCCCTTCACGGGATTAGGCGGCTTTGAAATGGCTTTGATCGTACAGAAGTTTGGGGGGACCTCGGTCGGCACCATCGAGCGCATCGAGCAGGTGGCCGAGAAGGTCAAGAAATTCCGCGAGCGCGGTGACGACATCGTCGTGGTGGTTTCCGCCATGAGCGGCGAAACCAACCGCCTCATCGATCTGGCCAAGCAGATCAGCGACAACAAGCCGGTTCCGCGTGAGCTGGACGTGATGGTGTCCACCGGTGAGCAGGTGACCATCGCCCTGCTGGCGATGGCGCTGATCAAGCGCGGTGTGCCGGCCGTCTCCTACACCGGCAACCAGGTCCGCATCCTCACCGACAGCGCCCACAACAAGGCGCGCATCCTGCAGATCGACGACCAGAAGATCCGCGCTGACCTCAAGTCCGGTCACGTCGTGGTGGTGGCCGGTTTCCAGGGCGTGGACGAGCACGGCAACATCACCACCCTCGGCCGTGGTGGCTCCGACACCACCGGCGTAGCCCTGGCGGCTGCCCTGAGGGCGGACGAGTGCCAGATCTACACCGATGTAGATGGCGTCTACACCACCGACCCGCGCGTTGTCCCCCAGGCCCGTCGCCTGGACAAGATCACCTTCGAGGAAATGCTGGAAATGGCCAGCCTCGGCTCCAAGGTGCTGCAGATCCGCTCGGTGGAGTTTGCCGGCAAGTACAACGTTCCGCTGCGCGTGCTGCACAGCTTCCAGGAGGGTCCGGGCACCCTCATTACCCTTGATGAAGAGGAATCCATGGAACAGCCGATCATTTCCGGCATCGCCTTCAACCGCGACGAAGCCAAGCTGACCATCCGTGGGGTGCCGGACATCCCCGGCGTGGCCTTCAAGATCCTCGGCCCGGTGAGTGCGGCCAACATCGAAGTGGACATGATCGTGCAGAACGTCGCGCACGATAACACCACCGACTTCACCTTCACCGTGCACAACAATGACTACCAGAACGCCCTGGCCGTGCTGGAGAAGACCGCTGCCGAGATCGGCGCCCGTGAAGTCGGCGGCAACACCAACATCGCCAAGGTTTCCATCGTCGGTGTCGGTATGCGCTCCCACGCGGGCGTCGCCAGCCGCATGTTCGAAGCCCTGGCCAAGGAAAGTATCAACATCCAGATGATCTCGACCTCCGAGATCAAGGTCTCCGTCGTCATCGAGGAGAAGTACCTCGAGCTGGCCGTCCGTGCTCTGCACACTGCCTTCGAACTGGATGCACCTGCTCGACAGAGCGAGTGAGCCTTATAACGAAAGGCGCGGCTCACACCGCGCCTTTCGTCGTTTTTGGTCTGCGGTGGTGGAACTTTCCTTTTGCCGTCGCTGGTCAATACTTGGGTGGACGCCCCTTGAAATTCATGGGGGGCCGACGCCATTTCTTTTTTGCAGACTGTCCCTGAAACACATCCGTGAGGAGAAAGGAATGCTGATTCTGACTCGCCGGGTCGGAGAGACCCTGATGGTCGGTGATGAAGTCACCGTCACCGTATTAGGCGTGAAAGGTAATCAGGTGCGCATTGGCGTCAACGCCCCGAAAGAGGTAGCCGTGCACCGTGAGGAAATTTACCAGCGCATCCAGAAAGAGAAAGACCAGGAACCAAACCACTAATTTTTCTACTTTTTTTCTTTGCAAACGGGGAAAACATGGTTATCATGCGCCCCGTGTTGCGGAGAGGTGGCCGAGTGGCCGAAGGCGCTCCCCTGCTAAGGGAGTACACCTCAAAAGGGTGTCGGGGGTTCGAATCCCCCCTTCTCCGCCATTATTCAGTGTTGTAGAGATGTCAGCGGTTAGTTCGATAAGTTATTGAAAAGTATCGAAAAAATCAGTTGACGGTGGTTTTGAAGTCTCTATAATGCGCGCCCACAACGCACTCGTAGCTCAGCTGGATAGAGTACCCGGCTACGAACCGGGCGGTCAGAGGTTCGAATCCTCTCGAGTGCGCCATTTTCAATCAGCCGATTTAGCGTCGGATGTTTGAAGAAACCAGCGGTGATCTGGTCTAAAAACACCACAACGCACTCGTAGCTCAGCTGGATAGAGTACCCGGCTACGAACCGGGCGGTCAGAGGTTCGAATCCTCTCGAGTGCGCCATACAAGAAAGGCCTGCAGAAATGCAGGCCTTTTTCTTTTTCCGTCTTTTTATCTCTCTGGCAATCGCGTCGCTTTGTACGGGCAAGTGGTCACGGTGCTGCCGTGCCAGTGGCGAGACCGTCGAGGAAGGACTGGTAGTGGCGAGCCGTCTCGGCGGGGCGCTCGATCATCGGCGCGTGTCCGCAGTCCTTCATGATCACCGTGCTGGCGTGCGGGATCAGTGGCTTCATTACGTCAAGGCTCGATACGTCCAGTACGCGGTCCTTGTCGCCCCAGAGCAGCAGGGTAGGGGCCTGGATCTTTGGCAGTTCCGGCTCCAGGGGGATATAGCGCTTCACCAGTTGCTGGAAGATCGCTTCATAGCGGGCCTGGTTGGCGATGGCCCTGTCTGCCAGATAGCGCTTGAGCGGCGCCGGTAGGATCGGCGGATCGACGAAGACGAAGTCCATCAGCCTGTCGTAGTCGGCAGTCCTGGTGACCACCAGCGGGTTGGGCTGGCCCTGTTCAAGAAGGTTGAACAGTTCGCTCTTGTGCGGCGCGGTGATGCCTGCATTGTCGAAGAGTGCCAGTGAGCGCACCCGTTCCGGGTAGCGCGCCGCATACAGCGCCACGATGTGGCCGCCCATGGAGTTGCCGACCAGATGGACCTTGCCCACTTCCAACGCCTGGATGAAGTCCGCCAGCCGCTCGGCCTGGGTACCGACGTCATAGCTGCCTTCTGGCCGGCTGCTTTCGCCGAAGCCCGGTAGATCGGGCACCACCACCTGGTAGCGGCTGCTGAAATGCCGGGCCATGCGCAGCCAGTTGTCCTTGTCTGCCCCGAAGCCGTGGACCATGACGATGGTCTCGCCCAACTGCGGGCCGCCGCCGTAGTAGGCGAAATCCAGCTCGCCTACCGTCAGCGTCTGGCTGTCCAGGCCAGCCAGATGGGTTTCCACCAGCCGTGCACTGGCCATCAGCGCAGGGGGATAGAAATAAAGCGTGGCCGCCACCGCTGCCAGCACCGTCACAAGTCCTGCAAGCAGTTTCTTCATCAAGGCTTCCTTATGACAAAAAACGATTTCAAATGGCCTAAGCTAGCACGGCGTCATGGTCGTGCAGCGCCACGGCCGGCGTCTTCCCAACCAAGCTCCAGTACTGGGACCCCATGATGTACAGACGTCTCTTCCTCGCTCCGTTGCTGATCGCCAGCCTGCTGGTTCCTACCCTCGCCCTGGCGGCCAAGAAGTGTGAGCACCTGGTGGCGACGGGCAACCCCGAGTACCCGCCTTACCTCTGGCGCGACCCGCACAATCCCAAGCTGTTGATTGGTGCCAATGCCGATCTGCTGCACCGCATCGGTGATGAGATCGGCGTGAAGATCGACGTCCTTTACACCGGTCCCTGGTCCCGTGCGCAGGATGAAGTGCGCACCGGCCGGATCGATCTCATCGCCGGCGCCTTCCTCACCCTGCCGCGGCTGGAGACGATGGACTACATCCATCCCGCCTTCCTCGAAACCCCCAGCGTGGTCTGGGTCAAGCACGGTCGCGCGTTCCCCTTCCAGGGACGTGATGACCTCAGGGGGCGCATCGGTGGCACCCTGGTCAACAACAGCTTCGGCCAGGATTTCGATCAGTTCGCCCGCGACAATCTTTCCCTCGAAGAAGTCCCCAGCGTCACCCAGGCCTTCCAGAAACTGCTGCTGGAACGCACCGAGTTCGTTCTCTACGAGCATTATCCCGGCGTCGCCCTGGCGGAGACCCTCGGCATCACCCATGACCTGGAGGTGCTGGAACCGCCCATCGCCAGCGAAGGGCTACACCTCACGCTCTCTTACAACTCCGCCTGCAACGATCCCTGGCTGCGCGGACAACTGGCGAAAAAGATGACAGAATTGGTCGCCGCAGGGGTGCCGCAGGCCCTGCTGCAACGCAATCTCGAGCGGTGGCGGACCCAGCAGCTACAGCCCGCCACGGCCCCGAAACCGTAGGAACCCCCAGTGATCGAACACCGCATACTGGCCGCCGGCCTGGCACTTCTTGCCCTCTCCGGCTGCGCCAACGATCCCGCCCCCGTCGAGCAGATGCGCCTCTCCGAGCAGGCCGTGGCCCAGGCCCGCGCCGTCGGTGCGAGCGCCGACCAGGTCCCGGAGATGAAACTGGCTGAAGAGAAGCTGGCCCGCGCCCAGAAGAACATGGGCGAGCAGGATTACAAGCGTGCGCGTTTCTTTGCCGAGCAGGCCGAACTGGACGCCCGCCTCGCCGAATCCCTGGTGCTGACCCAGAAGAGCAAGGCCCAGCTCAGCGACCTGACCACCCGCATCAACCGCCTGCGCAAGCAACTGGGGGACCTGGAATGACCCCGCGTATCGCCATGAGCGGCCTCGTTGCCGCGCTCCTGCTGCTCGCTGGCTGTGCCTCCTCGCGCCAGGCCGAGCAGAGCCTGGATGAAGCCCGCAACCGCTTCCAGCAGGTGAAGGAAGACCCCCAGGTACTGGCCAGTGCGCCCAAGGACGTGATCCGCGCTGGGGAATCCCTGGCCCGCGCCGAGCGCCTCGCCACCTACTGGGGCAACGACGCTGACGTCGAGCACTACGCCTTCCTCAGCCAGCGCTACAGCCAGATCGCCGCCCAGCACAGCGAACTGGCCCGTGACCAGGAGCGGGCCGCGCGCCTGCAGGGCGAGCGTGAGCGTCTGCAGCAATCCCTGCGTGAAGCCAAGCTGCTCAGCGCGCAGCAGAAGGGCAACTGGCTCGAAGAGCAGATGGTCGCCCTTGCCGCTACCGAGACTGATCGCGGCCTGGTGATGACCCTGGGCGACGTGCTGTTCGACACCGGCCGCTCCGAGCTCAAGGGCAGTGCCAACCGCACCGTGCTCAAGCTTGTGCAGTTCCTGCAGATCAACCCGCGCCGCACCGTGCGCATCGAGGGCTACACCGACAGCAGCGGTACCCGCGAAGAGAACCTCGCCCTGTCCCGTGACCGCGCCCAGTCCGTGGCTGACGTGCTCACCGACCTCGGGGTCGACGCCAAGCGCATCGAGGTGAAGGCCTATGGCGAAGCCTTCCCCATCGCGGAGAACGCCTCCAACAGCGGCCGCGCGCAGAACCGCCGCGTCGAGATCGTCATCTCCGACGAAAAGGGCAACCTCGGCGAAGCCCGCTGATCGCCCTCTGCGCCACCATTGGAACCCCGGTGACCTCACGGCGCCGGGGTTTTTCATGCCTGCTCGCCACGGCTCGCCCCCATACAGCGCGGGTTTGCAACGGGGCACTTGCGCAACGAAGCGCCACCACCGGTCACTGTGGCGGTACAGTCCCTGGCAATTTTCACTGTATGGTCCACAATTTTGCGGACTGTACCGGTGCAATCCCGTTTTGCTTCGGTACTGTTACGGTCCAGTGAGACAGGTGCCGCCGCCATGACCAATCTGCTGCTTTACCAACGCATCGCCCAGCAACTGGCCGAAGACATCAGGCGTGGCGTGTACCAGCCCGGCGAACGGGTGCCCTCGGTGCGCAAGCTCAGCGCCCAGCTAAACGTCAGCCACGCCACCGTGCTGCAGGCATACGCCAACCTCGAAGACCAGGGCCTGATCCGCGCGCGGCCGCAGTCCGGCTTCTACGTCCACCAGACCCCTGCGCTCACCGCCTCGACCCCCGACATCGCCCGGGTCGAACGCCCCGGCCTGGTCACCCGCGCCAGCATCATCAACCAGGTGCTCACCGAATCCCGTCGCGAGGGCGTGTTCCCCCTCGGCGCCGCCGTGCCCCATGTGGACTACCTCCCCGTGCGCGCCCTGCACCAGCAGCTGGCCAAGGTCACCCGCTTCCACAGCCCGCGCGCCTTCAGCTACATGTTCAGCCCCGGTTTCGAGCCACTGCGTCGCCAGGTGGCGATCCGCATGCGCGATGCCGGCGTGGTGGTCGACCCGTCCGAAGTGGTCATCACCCACGGCTGCGTCGACGCCATCCAGATGAGCCTGCGGGTGCTGACCCGCCCCGGCGACCTGATCGCCACCGAGTCGCCGACCTACTACGGCCTGCTGCAACTGGCGGACCTACTCGGGCTCAAGGTCATCGAGATCCCCAGCGACCCCACCACCGGCATCAGCCTCGAAGCCCTGCAACTGGCCGCCAACCAATGGCCCATCAAGGCCCTGGTGCTCACCTCGCGCCTCAGCAACCCGCTGGGCGGCACCGTGCCCGAAGAACGGCAGAGGCAACTGCTGCGCCTGGCATCGGACTTCGACATCCAGATCGTCGAGGACGACATCTACGGCGAGCTCATGTTCGAGCAGGGGCCTTCCAAATCCCTCAAGGCCAGTGACCGTGACGGCCGGGTGATCTACTGCTCCAGCTTCTCCAAGACCCTCTCGCCCGGCGTGCGGATCGGCTGGATCGTCGCCGGCAAGTATCAGGACGAAATCCAGCGCCTGCAGACCTTCACCACTCACTCCGCCTGCAGCGTCACCCAGATGGGCGTTGCCGCCTACCTTGAGAACGGCGGCTACGACCGGCACCTGCGCTACATCCGTCAGGAGTACCGCAAGAACCTCACCGCCTTCCAACTGGGGGTGCAGCAGTACTTCCCCGAAGGCACCCAGATGACCCGGCCCAACGGCGGCTTCATCCTCTGGATCAGCCTGCCGGCCAAGGTCAACACCAAGGACCTGCATGTCCGCGCGCTGCAGCAGGGCATCAGCATCGCCCCGGGGCTGATCTTCAGTAACACCGAGCAGTTCAACCACTGCGTGCGCCTGAACTGCGGCATCCCGTGGAACCGCGAAGCCGAGCGCGCCATCATGACCCTCGGCATGCTCGCCAAGCAGCTCTGCCAGGAAGCCGGCGGCAGCTACTGAGACCAGGCGGAGGAGGGCGGACGCTCATTGGCGTTGACAGCCCTCCAGCGTTCCCCGCAGTATCCAGCCCCTCGCAATCTGCAACCTGAGCCCGACCATGCCCGCCCACGCCTTCTCCCGCGCTTTCGTACCGGCCCTGCCGGCGCTTGCGTTTGGCGTCGCTGCGAGCAAGGTCAAGAAACAGCCGCTCATTTGACCGGGGCGCGCTGTCCCGTCAGATGGGCTGACAGGACAGCAGGCGCGAAGGTCGAACCCTCTCTCACTCCCGCATCCCTGTACCCCTCCGACGGCGACGACAGACGGTCAGCCTGAAGGAGTGAAGCAATGCCCGCGTTTTCTGGAATCTGGGTCGCCCTGGTGACCCCCTTCGCCGACGGCGAACTCGACCTGCCCGCCCTGCAACGCCTCGCCCGGCACCTGCTGGATGCCGGAGCAGCCGGCCTGGTCGCCTGCGGCAGCACCGGCGAAGCCGCCGCCCTCAGCCGCGACGAGCGCCTAGCCGTGCTGGATGCCCTGCTTGAGGTCGTGCCCGGCGAACGCCTGGTGATGGGCCTGGCCGGCAACAACCTCAACGACGTATTGGGCATGCTCGACGCCATCCAGCCGCGTCCCATCGGCGGCGTGCTGGTCCCGGCGCCTTACTACATCCGCCCCTCCCAGGCCGGCCTGCTCAACTGGTTCAGCCGCATCGCCGACGCCTCCCGGCTGCCGGTAATCCTCTACGACATCCCCTACCGCACCGGCGCCACCCTGGCCCTCGACACCCTGCGCCAGCTCGCCCGCCATCCCCGCATCGTCGCCCTCAAGGATTGCGGCGGCGACACCGGCAAGACCCAGGCGCTGATCGCCGACGGGCAACTGGCCGTGCTGGCCGGCGAAGACAACCAGGTGTTCACCACCCTCTGCCTGGGCGGCAGTGGCGCCATCGCCGCCTCCGCCCACCACCACACCGAGCGTTTCGTCGAGATGGCCGCCTGCGTGCAGCGGGGCGACCTGGCCCGTGCCCGGGCCCTCGCGCACAGCCTGCAACCCCTGATCGAACTGGCTTTCGCCGAGCCCAACCCAGCACCGGTGAAGAGCCTGCTGGCCCAGCGCGGGCTGATCCGCGATGAGCTGCGCGAGCCCATGCAGCCCAGTTCGCCGGCCTTGGTGGAGCGCCTGCGCAGCCTGCTCGTCTGAGCCGGCTGCCGCCCGCCCGCCGGGCCGGGTGGGGCGGCGCCGGGGTTGCGATATATACTTCGCGCCTCTGAACCGAGGAGAGCCTTGTGGCCATCGATTTTCACTGGATTCGCGACGACGCCGAACTGGCCTCCCACTGCGAACGCTGGCGCCGACTGAGTTTCGTCGCGCTGGACACCGAGTTCATGCGTGTCGACACCTTCTACCCCAAGGCCGGCCTGGTCCAGGTCGGTGACGGCGAGACGGCCTGGCTCATCGACCCCCTGCTGATCCAGGACTGGCGCCCCTTCGCCGCCCTGCTCGAAGACCCCGCCGTGACCAAGGTGCTGCATGCCTGTGGCGAAGACCTCGAAGTCTTCCTGCGGCTCACCGGCAGCCTGCCGCAACCGCTGCTCGACACCCAGCTCGCCGCCGGCTACCTCGGCATCGGCTACTCCATGGGCTACTCGCGCCTGGTGAACGCCGTGCTTGGCATCGACCTGCCCAAGGAAGAGACCCGCTCCGACTGGCTGCAGCGCCCGCTCACCGAGATGCAGGAGCGCTACGCCGCCGAGGACGCCGTGCACCTGGCCGAGATCTACCGCATCCTCGACCAGCGTCTCGACGCCACCAAGCGCGCCTGGGTTCTCGAAGACGGCGCCGAACTGGTGGCCAACCTGCGTCGCGAGACCGACCCCCAGACGCTGTACCGCGAGTCCAAGCTCGGCTGGAAACTGTCCCGCCAGCAACTGGCCGTGCTCCGCGCCCTCTACGCCTGGCGCGAGGCCGAGGCCCGCCGCCGCGACCAGCCGCGCAATCGCATCATCCGCGAGCACGCCCTGTGGCCCATGGCGCGTTTCCAGCCGGACAACCTGGTCGCCCTCTCGCGCATCGAAGACATGCACCCGCGCACCGTCCGCCAGGACGGCAACACCCTGCTCAAGCTGATCCGCGAAGCGGCCGAACTGCCGCCCGCCGAATGGCCCGAGGCACTGCCCGAGCCGCTGCCCGCCGAAGTCAACGGCCTGCTCAAGAAGCTGCGCGCCGTCGGCCAGGCCCAGGCCGAGCGCCTGGGCATCGCCCCCGAGCTGATGCTGCGCAAGAAACACCTCGAAGCCCTCATCAAGAGCGGCTTCCCCAACGGCCCCTACCAACTGCCCGAAGGCCTGCGTGGCTGGCGCCGCGAACTGATGGGCCAGGCCCTGCTGGACGTCCTGGCCGGAGAGACCGCCTGATGAAACGCATCTGCTCGATCTACAAGAGCCCCCGCAAGAACGAGATGTACCTCTACGTCGACAAGGCCGAAGCCCTAAGCCGCGTGCCCGAAGGATTGCTGGCCGCCTTCGGCGCCCCCCGGCACACCTTCGACCTGGTCCTCAGCCCCGAGCGCCAGTTGGCCCGCGAGGACATCCACAAGGTGCTGGAGAACATCGAGAAGCAGGGCTACCACCTGCAGATGCCGCCGGGTGAAGAGGAGTACATCGAGCACCTGCCCGAAGAGCTCCTGCGCATGAACGACCCGGTCTGATGCGCGTCCTCCTCGCCGACTCCAACCATGCCCGCCACGCCGAACTGCTGAGCGAGCTCGCCCCCGAACTGGAACTGTTGGCT
Source organism: Pseudomonas sp. ENNP23 (assembly GCF_001728945.1). Lineage (NCBI taxonomy): Bacteria > Pseudomonadati > Pseudomonadota > Gammaproteobacteria > Pseudomonadales > Pseudomonadaceae > Pseudomonas > Pseudomonas sp. ENNP23. The sequence continues at coordinate 47,387 of NZ_LYSP01000004.1, read as the reverse complement.
GCAGATTCGCCTGACGAACTGGCCCGCCTGGCCGCCGGCTGCCCGGTGTGGCTGGGCAGCCCGGATCGCCTCGCCGAGCTGTTGCGCCAGGGGATCCGGCCCGAATGGGCGCAGTCCACCTGGGCCGGCATCACCCCGCTGCTGGCCGAGGGCCTGCCGCGCCAGTACCGCCTCACCCGCGCCGTCGGCATCTTCGGCCAGGTGATGGCCGAATACGTGCTGACCTACCTGCTGGCCCACGAGCGCGCGCTGCTGGCGCGCCTGGCCAGCCAGGTAGAAGGCCGCTGGGATGGCCGGTTGCCGCGCAGCCTCGCCGGGCGACGGGTGCTGGTGGTGGGCGCCGGGGACATCGGCAGCAGCCTCGGGCGCTTCCTCGCCCCCTTCGGTGTCGAGCTGCGCGGCATCGCCCGCCAGCCGCGTCCGCTGGAGCCCTTTGCCGAGGTCGCCGGCCTTGAGGCCCTGCCCGACCAGATCGGCTGGGCCGACTGCGTGGTCAACCTGCTGCCGGACACCCCCGCCACCCATGACCTCTACAACCGTGCGCTGTTCCAGCGCATGCAGCCCACCGCGCTCTTCATCAACGCCGGGCGTGGCGTTGCGGTGGTGGATCACGACCTTGTCGCGGCCCTCGAAGCCAACGAACTGGCCGGCGCCGTCATCGACGTCTGCCGCCAGGAACCGCTGCCGGCCGAGCACCCCTTCTGGCGCGCCCCGCGCCTGCTGCTCACCGGCCACAGCTCCGCCCCCACCTTGGCCGAGCCGCTGGTCAGGCTGTTCACCGACAACCTCACCCGCTTCCGGCAAGGCCAACCGCTCCGCGGCGAAGTGGATTTCCAGCGCGGCTATTGACCCCAAGCGTGGGGATAATCCACCGGAACGTAGGATGGGCTGAGCTGTGCGAAGCCCATCATTGCCTAGGCGTCCCGTATTCGATGCGGTTCGCACAGCTCACCGCATCCTACGGAGCCTTGCCATGGCTCGCGTGGGGGTAATCCACCGGAATGTAGGATGGGCTGAGCTGTGCGAAGCCCATCATTGCCGGGCGTCCCGTATTCGATGCGGTTCGCACAGCTCACCGCATCCTACGGAGCCTTGCCATGGCTCGCGTGGGGGTAATCCACCGGAACGTAGGATGGGCTGAGCTGTGCGAAGCCCATCATCGCCGGGCGATCCGGATTCGATGCGGTTCGCACAGCTCACCGCATCCTACGGAGCCATGCCACGGCTCATGTGAGGGGAATCCACCGGAACGTAGGATGGGCTGAGCTGTGCGAAGCCCATCATTGCCTAGGCGTCCCGTATTCGATGCGGTTCGCACAGCTCACCGCATCCTACGGAGCCTTGCCATGGCTCATGTGGGGGGAACCATCGGAACGTAGGATGGGCTTCGCTGTGCGAAGCCCATCATCGCCGGGCGATCCGGATTCGATGCGGTTCGCACAGCTCACCGCATCCTACGGAATCCCTGCCATGGCTCTTGTAGGGTGGGTCGCGCTTCATCGACCCACGCGGAGGGGGAGGCCATCAACCCCATGGCGGGCTCCGTTCCCGGGCTGAAGCCCGGGCTACGTCAGGCAGGTGTATCGGGCGGGCCGCATTCCACCGATCCACCACCGGGGCGGCGTGCTGGGAGATGTTGCGAACGATTTTCCTTACACCGCGCTACCGGTCGCTCCTGGGTCGGCGGTGCTTGGCCGGCACCGTCGGCGCGACTAGACTACCGCGCCCCTTCACCCAGTCAGATCGCCATGGCCGCCAAAGTCGAACCCTTCTGGAAGCGCAAGACCCTCGCTCAACTCGATCAGGAGGAGTGGGAGTCCCTGTGTGACGGCTGCGGCCTGTGCTGCCTGCAGAAGCTCGAGGACGAAGACGACGGCGCGGTGTACTACACCCGCATCGCCTGCAAGCTGCTCGACCTCAACACCTGCCGCTGCACCAACTACCCCAAGCGCCGCGACTTCGTGCCCGACTGCATCCAGCTCACCCCGGCCCAGGCCGACGAGTTCCGCTGGCTGCCGCCCACCTGCGGCTACCGCCTGGTGGCCGAGGGCAAGGACCTGCCGCCCTGGCACCCGCTGGTCTGCGGCGACCCCGAGGCCGTGCACAACGCCGGCATCTCCCAGTCCGGGCGCATGGTCAGCGAGACCAAGGTGGCCGAGGACGACTGGGAGGACTACATGATCTTCCGCGCCGGCTAGCGCACCCCAAGGGATCGAATCGCCGTTCGCCGCGTCATAGGGAAATCGCCACGAGGAAGCCCGCCATGTCCCACCGCGCCACCCTGCTGCTGTCCGCCACCGCCCTGCTGTTCAGTGCCCCGCTGCTGGCGGCCAAGCGCACCGACCTCGACTACAGGGTTCGCTTCCTGCCCGACAGCGACCAGGCCGAAGTCCAACTGGTGGTAGAGGAGGGCGAGAAGGTCCGCAGCCTCAGTTTCGACCTGGGCGACAAGGGCTACTACAGCGACTTCAAGGCCGACGGCCAATGGCAGCAGGAAGGCGCCGGCCGAGGCACCTGGCAACCCGCACCGGGCAAGGCCACCCTCAGCTACCGCGTGCGCATCACCCATGACCGCGGCAACGGCACCTTCGATGCGCGGATGACCCCCGACTGGGCCCTGCTGCGCGGCGACGACCTGGTGCCCCCGGCCCGGGCCGACGTGGTGGAAGGCACCGACCTGGCCGCGCGCATCCAGTTCGAACTGCCCAAGGGCTGGACCTCCGTGGAAACCGGCTGGACCCGCGTCGGCAAGAACCGCTTCCGCGTCGACAACGCCGAGCGCGTGTTCGACCGCCCCACCGGCTGGATCATCGCCGGTAAGCTCGGCAGTCGCCGCACCGAACTGGGCAACACCGACGTCACCATCAGCGCCCCGGTGGGCGAGGGCATGCGGCGGATGGACATCCTCACCCTGCTGACCTTCGTCTGGCCCCACGCCCAGGCAGTGTTCCCCCGCGACCCCGGCAAGCTGTTGATCGTCGGCGCCGGCGACCCCATGTGGCGCGGCGGGCTGTCCGGGCCCAACTCCTTCTTCATGCACGCCGACCGCCCGCTGGTCAGCGAGAACGGCACCAGCTCCCTGGTGCACGAACTGGTGCATGTGTTCACCCGCATCCAGGACACCGAGCGCAGCGACTGGATCAGCGAAGGCATCGCCGAGTACTACGCCATCGAACTGATGCGCCGCGCCGGCGGGCTCAGTGAGGACCGTTACCACAAGGTGCGCGCCCACCTGAAGCGCTGGAGCCGCAAGGTCAACAACCTGCGCGGTGAGCATTCCACCGGGCCGACCACCGCCCGCGCCGTGCTGCTGCTGCAGGACCTCGACGAAGAGATTCGCAAGAGCAGCAAGGGCGCTCACTCCCTCGATGACGTGGTGCGCGGGCTGATGCGCCTGGACAAGGTCGCCACGGCCGACTTCGTCGGCATCGCCGAGAACGTCCTCGGCGGCCCCTCCAGAACCCTCGACACGCCGCTGCTGGACGACAAGGCCGCCCGATAGCCCTCAGCGCATCAGTGCGGGTACAGCGGCGGCAGCGCGCTGGCCGTGGTCTGCTGCTGCACCTGGCGCGCCGGCAGCGCGCGGATCGCCTTCCACAGGTCCTCGCCCTGCCAGTGCTGGCCGCTCTCGCTGTAGAGCGCGCCGTTCAGACCGTCCATCGCATCCGACAGCGGCACGAAGCGCGCCGCCATCTCCGCCAGGGTTTCCGGCTGCTGGCGCGCCCAGGCGTCCAGCGCCTGGCGGGTCGCCTGCGGGTCGTTGGCCTGGCAGGCGCGCTTGAGGTCGTCCAGCAGCGTGCGCGGGCTCGGCCCGGTCTGCACCGTCGGCAGGATCGCCGGCTGGCGGCGGGCGTGCCACCACAGGCCGAAGCCCAGCAGGGTGGTCAGCGCCAGGATCAGCGTCGCCAGTTGCCAGGGCCACAGCGGCGGGCCGGCCGGGGCCGGCTGGTCGGCACCGGGTGTTTCCACCGGGGCCTCCGGCTCCATCGCCGGGTTCACCGCCACCTCCAGGGTGCGGGCCGGCAGGCGGCTGTGCTCCAGGCGGTCGTCCCGGGTGTTCCACCACACCACGTCCACCGCCGGCAGCTCGATGCGCCCGGCCGCCGTGGGCACCAGCGCCTCGCGCTCCTCGCGGCTGCCGGTCACTCCGCGCTCGCCCACCTCATTGGCCAACTGAGGCTGGTCCGGGTAGCGGCGCAGGTCATTGGCGCTGGTGGCCGGCAGCGCCGGGATCTGCGCGCTGGAGAGCCCTTCGGTCTTCACCATCAGGCTGCGGGTCAGGGAATCGCCGACCTGCGTCTTGTCCGGCTCCGGGCTCCAGGCCTCCACCAGGGTCAGGTTGCGCGCCGGCAGCCACGGCGCATCGGCCGGGTAGTCCGCCGGGCGCGGCTTCACCGCCAGGGGGATCTGTGGCGAGCTGACCCGCGTCAGGCGGCCCGGGCGCGGCCCGAAGGGCTGGTAGGCGTCCTGGCTGCTGCGTTCGGCCAGGGTCGCGCTGAACACCTGGGAGGGGATCATCAGTTGGCCGCTCTTCTGCGGGAAGATCGCGTAGCGCAACTCGATGACCCCATGGCGCACGCCGTTGATCTCCTTCTCGTAGGTGCGCGGCTCACCCAGTTGCTCGATGCGCGCATCGGCCATCTGCAGCGGCGTCAGGCTGCTGTCGTCGTACAGCGAGACCGAGTGGTAGATGCGCAGGGTGAGGATGGCCTGGGCCTGCACGTAGACGCTTTCCTGGTCCAGGCTGGCGTCGATGAACACCGGTGCCAGCTTGCCGGAGTCCGCGTTGGGGTCGTTCTTCTGGATGTGCAGCGGGATCGGCTGGGTCTCGGCCTCGCCCAGCTTCAGCGGCGGGATGACCACATAGCCGGTCTGCTTCGGCTGCAGGGTGACGATCCAGCGGGTGGCACGGTTGCTCTGCCCGTTGAGGGTGCTCAGGCGGTTGATCTGGCGGGTGCCGAGCACGTCGAACAGCGACTCCAGCGGCGACAGGTCCGGCTTGCCGAACAGCGTCGGATCGGAGGACTCCAGCACCAGCTCCACTGTCTCGCCTTCGCTGAGGCGGGTGCGGTCGACGCTGGCGGTGAAGCCGGCGGCGTGGGCCAGGCTGGCCAGCAGGAGGAGGATCAGGGCGCAGGTCAGGCGCTTCATTATTGGTTTTCCTGGCGGCGTTGCTGTTCGTACCAGAACTTGCGGCGCAGCAGTTCGGCGGGGTCGTCGGGAATCTGTCGCAGCCACTGTTCCAGGGACTGGCGGCGTTCGTCGCCCAGGGGCTCGTGCTCGCTGTCCAGCGCATGTGGCTCGCTGTCCGGCTCGGCGGGCTGGGCGCTGGCCGCTTGCTGGTCCTGGCCGCCGGCGCCCTGGCCGTTCTTCTGCTCGGCCTCTGCGGCCTCCGGGTCCTGGCCGGAGTCGGGCTGGGCGTCCTGCTCCGCCGGCTGGGGCGTGCCCTTGGGCGCATCCTGGGCGGCATCGTCCTGGCCGGCCTGTTGCTGCTGTGGCGGCGAGGTGGGTTGGGGCTGCTCGGCCTGGGCCTGGCGCTGCTTCAGCAGCGCCTCCACCAGGGCCTTGTTCTTCAGCGCCGGCTGCAGGTCGGGCTGACGCTCCAGGGCTGAATCGTAGGCATCCAGCGCGGCTTCCAGTTGCTCGGCCTTGGCCAGGGCATTGCCTCGGTTGTAGTGATCGGCGGCGCTGTCGCCGGCGGCGAAGCGCTCGGCAGCCTCGCCGTACTGGCCGGCCTGGTAGAGGGCGTAGCCCTGCCAGGCGCGGTCCTGGAAGCGCTGTGCGGCCTCTGCCGGTTGCTGCGCTTCCAGCAGGCGCTGGCCCTGCTGGTCGGCGCGCAGCCACAGGTCGTCCAGCTCGAAGGCCAGGGCAGGGCGGGGCAGCACGAAGAACAGCGGCAGGCAGAAGATCCAGCCCCGGCGGCCGGCGCAGGCGGCGATCAGCAGCAGCGGCAGCAGCAGCCAGTGGCCCTGGTCGGCCCAGGCTTCCAGGCGGGTGGTCTCGCCGCTGTCACGCAGGGTGGTGGCCCCGCCGAGCAGGCCCAGGTTGCGCAGGTCGCGCTCATCCACCCGGGCGGTGGCGTACTTGCCGCCCAGGTCGCCGGCGAAGCGCTTGAGCCCCGGTGCGTCCAGGCGCGGCAGGAGGATGGCGCCCTGGGCGTCCTTGAGGAAGCCGCCGTTGTCCTGGGCGATGGGCGCGCCCTGGGCGGTGCCGATGCCGAGGATCGACAAGCGGTCACTGCGCGAGCCGAGGGCCTTGCGGATGCCAGTGCGCTCGGCCTCGCTGAGGCCATTGGTGATCAGCAGCAGCCGGCCCTGGCCGCGGGCCCCCTGCTCCAGCAGCGCCAGGGCCTTCTGCACCGCCAGGTCGGCGCGCTGGCCGGGCTCGGGCATGATCGCCGGCTTGAGGGCGTCCAGCAGGTTGCCGGCGGTCATCAGGTCGTCCGACAGCGGCACCAGGCTGTGGGCGCTGCCGGCGTAGACGACGATGGCCGTCTGCGCGTCGCGGCGGGCGTCCAGCAGGTCGCGCAGCTTGCGCTTGGCGTGCTCCAGGCGGCTGGGCGGCACGTCGCCGGCGAGCATCGAGGGGGTCAGTTCGAGAATCACCACCAGCGGGTCAGCGCGTTTCTGGGTGCTTTGCTCCACCCGCTGCCAACTGGGGCCGAGCAACGCCAGCAGGCCCAGCAGCCAGGCCAGGCCGAGGGCGATCCACGGCAGCCGGCTGCCGCGCTGGCGCCCGCCACCCAGCAGCCAGGGCTGGAAGTGCAGCGGCAGCAACTGCTGCCAGCGGCCGGTGCGGCGTTCACGGTGCAGCAGTTGCCAGAGCAGCCACAGCAGCAGAGGCAACAGCAGCAGCCACAGCGGGCGCGACCAGTGGGGCCAGAGTTCGCTCATGAGCGCCTCCAGCGGCTGCGGGCCCAGGCCAACCCCTGCTGGGGCAGGTCGGGCCAGAGCTCACGGGCGATCAGCGCCAGGCTCAGCAGCAGCGCAAGCCCCAGCGGCCAGCAGTACAGCGCCAGGGCCGGGCGTGCCTGGCTGGGCAGTTGGCTCACCGGTTCGAGGGTGTCCAGTGCCAGTTCGATCTCGGTCAGCTCCTGGCTGGAGCGGGCGCGGAAGTACTGGCCGCCGGTCTGCTCGGCGATCTGCCGCAGGGTGGGCTCGTCCAGGTCCAGTGCCGGGTTGAGGCCGAACAGACCGGGTATGCCGCTCTGCTCGGGGTCGGCGCCGATGCCGATGGTGTAGATCTTCACGCCCTCCTCGGCGGCCAGGCGTGCGGCGGTCAAGGGCTCGATCTGGCCGCCGGTGTTGGCGCCGTCGGTCACCAGCACCAGCACGCGGCTGTTGGCCGGGCGCTGGCGCAGGCGCTTCACCGCCAGGCCGATGGCGTCGCCGATGGCGGTGTTCTTGCCGGCGATGCCGATCAGCGCCTCGTCCAGCCACACGTGCACGGTCTTCCGGTCGAAGGTCAGCGGTGCCTGCAGGTAGGCCTGACTGCCGAAGAGGATCAGGCCGATGCGGTCGCCCACCCGGCCGTCGATGAACTCGCCCATCAGGTGCTGCACCAGCGCCAGACGGCTGACCGGCTTGCCGTCCAGGCGCATGTCGGCGTAGTCCATGGAGCCGGACACATCCACCGCCACCAGCAGGTCGCGGCCGCTGGCCGGCAGCGGCTGTGGCTCGCCGACCCACTCGGGGCGCGCGGCGGCGCACAGCAGCAGCAGCCAGAGCAGGGCGAAGGGGGCCTGCTGGCGCCAGGCCGGCAGGTTGGCTCGGGCGCGGCGCCCGGCGAGGGCCTCCAATTCGCCGAGGAAGCTGACCTTCAGCGCCGCCTCGCCGCTGTCGGCCGGCGGCAGCAGCACCCGCAGCAGCCAGGGCAGCGGCGCCAGCAGGAAGATCCAGGGCCAGGCCAGCTCAAACATGCTTGCGTATCCAGGTTTCGACGGCCTGGTGCAGGCCGGCGATGGCCTTGTCGTCGAGTTTGCACTGCGGGCGGTAGGCGCCCTCCACCAGCACCATCCAGCGGGTCAGGCCGGCGGCGGGGCAGCGGTTGTCCAGGTAGGCCAGCCAGGCGCGGCCGTTCAGGGTCAGCACCTGGGCGTCGGGGTAGCGCTGCCGGCACAGGCGCTTGAGCAGCGCATTGAGTTGCTGCAGCCAGGGGCCGGCATGGGCGCCGTCGTAGGGTTTGGCCAGTTGTGCCAGCTCCTGCAGCGCGGCCTCGCGCATCGGGTCCAGGGGCTGGGCCTGCTCGGCCTCCTGGCGCTGCCGCGACAGCCGCCGGGCCAGGCGCCAGGCGCTCCAGGCCAGCAGCGGCAGCAGCACGGCGAGCAGCCACCAGCCCGGCGCCGGGGGCCAGAACGGCACGGGCGCGGGGGCGATCAGGGGTTCGAGCTGGTCCAGCGGGTTCATCGCCGCGCCCCACGCTGCAGGTGGTCGCGCAACTGGTCGACCATCTCTTCCTGGGTGGACAGCGGCAGCAGCAGCACCCCCAGGCGCAGAGCCAGGCGCTGCCAGCGGGCACGGCGGGCCTCGCCCTGTTCGCGGTAGGCCTGGCGCAGCTCGGGGTTGTGGGTATCCAGCTCCAATTGGGCCCCCAGCTCGCTGAAGCGCAGCAGCCCGGCGGCCGGCAGTGCGTGGTCGAGGGGGTCGGACAGCGGCAGCAGGATCAGGTCGGTGTGCCGGGCCAGCAGTGCCAGTTGCTGTTCGGCAGTGTCCGAGAGGGTGCGCTCGTCGCAGAGGATCACCACCAGGCTGCCGGGGCGCAGCACCTCGCGGGCGCGGCGCAGGGCCAGGCTGAACCCTTCGCGGGGCGTCGCCTGGGCGGTGCCCAGACCCTGGTTGGCGCGCACCAGGCGGTTGAGCAGTTGCAGCAGGCTCTGCTTGCTGCGCCGGGGCTTGATCTCGTGGTGCTCGGCATCGCTGAAGACCAGCCCACCGATGCGGTCGTTGTGGCCCAGGGCGGCCCAGCCGATGAGGCTGGCGGCGTGGGCGGCGAGCACCGACTTGAACATCCGCCCGGAGCCGAAGAACAGCCGCTGGCTCTGCTCGACGACGATGAACACCGGGCGCTCGCGCTCCTCGTGGAACAGCTTGGTGTGGGGCTCCTGGGTGCGCGCGGTGACGCGCCAGTCGATGGTGCGCACGTCATCGCCCGGCTGGTAGACGCGCACCTGGTCGAAGTCGACCCCGCGCCCGCGCAGCTTGGAGTGGTGCAGGCCGATCAGCGGGCTGCGCCGCGAGGGCGTGGAGAACAGTTGCACCTCGCGCACGCGGTGGCGGATCTCGATCAGCTCGGCGAGGCTGACCTGCACGCCGGGGACGGCTGCCGGGCTGGTCATGGCGTCAGGCGACGGCGACCACGTCGAGGATGCGTTGCAGCACGCGGTCCTGGTCGATCCCCGCGGCCTCGGCCTCGAAGGTGAGGATCAGGCGATGGCGCAGCGCGTCGAAGAGCACCGCCTGGATGTCCTCGGGGCTGACGAAGTCGCGCCCGGCCATCCAGGCGTGGGCCCGCGCGCAACGGTCCAGGGCGATGGAGCCGCGCGGGCTGGAACCGTAGGCCAGCCACTCGGCCAGCTCGGCGTCGAACTTGGCCGGGGTGCGTGTGGCCATCACCAGTTGCACCAGGTACTCCTCCACAGCGTCGGCCATGTACAGGCCGAGGATTTCCTTGCGTGCGGCGAAGATCGCCTGCTGGCTGACCTGGTGCTCGGGGCGGGTCTCGCCGTTGAGGGCGACGCCACGGGCCTGCTGGAGGATCTTGCGTTCCACCGAGGCCTCGGGGAAGCCGATCTTCACGTGCATCAGGAAGCGGTCGAGCTGGGCCTCGGGCAGCGGGTAGGTGCCTTCCTGCTCGATGGGGTTCTGGGTCGCCATCACCAGGAACAGTGGCGGCAGGTCATAGGTGGAGCGGCCGATGGACACCTGGCGCTCGGCCATGGCTTCCAGCAGTGCGGATTGCACCTTGGCCGGCGCGCGGTTGATCTCGTCGGCCAGCACCAGGTTGTGGAAGATCGGTCCCTGCTGGAACACGAAGCTGCCGGTCTCCGGGCGGTAGATCTCGGTGCCGGTGATGTCCGCAGGCAGCAGGTCGGGGGTGAACTGGATGCGGTGGAACTCGGCCTCCACGCCTTCGGCAAGGTCCTTGATGGCCTTGGTCTTGGCCAGGCCCGGCGCGCCTTCCACCAGCAGGTGGCCGTCCGCGAGCAGCGCGATCAGCAGCCGATCGATGAGTTTTTCCTGACCGAGAATCTGGGTGGAAAGGTACTGTCGCAGGGCGACCAGTGCATCGCGGTGTTCCATCGTCGGGCTCGCTCGGGGTGGACGGGGGCAGCCTGGGCCCTCGGAGAAGGCGGGGTACTTTAATCCAAGCAGAGGTCGGCGGCCTAGGCGAGTACGCGAGCGCGCGTCGAAATCGTGACGGGCCGAGCGCTGTGCGCCCGGCCCGTCAGGGCTCAGGCGATCAACTCGACCTTGCCGCTGGCCAGCCGGTAGACACCGCCCACCACCTTCAGGCGGCCTTCGGCGACGGCGTCGCGCAGCAGCGTGGAGCGCTCGGTGAGCTGCTTGAGGTTGTCCCGCACGTTCTGCGCGATGGCGTTGTCCAGGGCGTTGCCCTCCTGCTTGAGCACCGCCTTCGCCGACGGCGCGATGGCCGCCGCCAGGGCCTGGATGTGGCCGGGGTAGCGGGCACCGTCGCGGGCCACCTTGAGGCCGGCTTCCACGGCGCCGCAGCCCTCGTGACCGAGCACCATCAGCAGCGGGATGCCAAGTACGGCCACGCCGTATTCCAGGCTGGCCAGGCCATCGTCATTGACGATGTTGCCGGCCACACGCACGGCGAAGAGGTCGCCCCGCGCGGTGTCGAAGGCGTACTCCGGAGCGATGCGCGAATCGGCACAGCTCAGCACCGCCGCGTAGGGGTTCTGGGCCGACACCAGCGCCTCGCGCTCGGTGAGGAAGTCGTGGCGGCGGGTCAGGCCTTCCACGTAGCGCTGGTTGCCCTGCCTCAGCCGGTCCAGCGCCGCGTCGGGGGCCAGGCGGTTCTGCGGCTTGGGCGGTGCCGCAGTCGGGTCGGCGGCCAGAGCGGTGTGGCTCAGCAGGGGCACGGCGGCGACGGCAGCGGCGGTCATCCCGGCCAGGCGCAGGAAGTGCCGGCGCTCCGGGCGGTCAGGGGTGTGGGGGTCGTGGCAGGTGCACATGGTGGGTGCTCCGGTGAGAAAGGGGAGTGGTGAGTGTAGGGGGCACACCGGTCCTGTCGCTGTGGGTGCGCTGTAGGCGTCACTGAAGCACTCATGTCGTCCTCCTTCCGTGAGCTGTGTCGGCTTGCTGAAGGCGGCTGTCCGAGATTGACCGAATATGTCGCAGGACTAAAAGCGTCGCACCGGGTGCCGCCCTTAATCTGTCCGCGAGGGTGACTGCCCGGTCCCAAGCGGTTCCGGCCCGTCACACTGCCTGAATCTCCTCCTGATCCATCACCGCGCGATAAGCGTTCTACGCTTAACCCCCAACAACAGAGCCAAGCGGAGCACAACCATGGCGTTCTTCACCGCGGCCAGCAAAGCCGACTTCCAGCATCAACTGCAGGTGGCACTGGCGCAGCACGTCAGCGAGCAGGTCTTGCCACAAGTAACCCTGTTCGCCGATCAGTTCTTCGGCATCATCGCCCTCGACGAACTCACCCAGCGGCGCCTGTCCGACCTGGTGGGCTGCACCCTGTCGTCGTGGCGCCTGCTGGAACGCTTCGATCCCGCCAAGCCCCAGATCCGCGCGTTCAACCCGGACTACGAGAAGCACGGCTGGCAGTCCACCCACACCGCCGTCGAAGTGCTGCACCCGGACATCCCCTTCCTGGTGGACTCGGTGCGCATGGAGCTGAACCGCCGCGGCTACAACATCCACACCCTGCAGAACAGCGTGCTCAGCGTGCGCCGCGACAAGAAGGGCGCGCTGCAGGAAGTGCTGCCCAAGGGCACCCAGGGCAAGGACGTGCAGCAGGAATCGCTGATGTTCCTGGAGATCGACCGGGTTGCCGCCCCCGCTGCTCTCAAGGTGCTGGAGAAGGCGCTGGAAGACGTGCTGGGTGAGGTGCGTGTCGCCGTCGCCGACTTCAAACCCATGACCGCCAAGGCCCGCGAACTGCTGGCCTGGCTGGACAAGGCCAAGCTGAAGGTGGACCCGGCCGAACTGGCCGAGGTGAAGGTCTTCATGAACTGGCTGGTGGACAACAACTTCACCTTCCTCGGCTACGAGGAGTTCACCGTGGTCGACCAGGGTGAGGCCGGCGGCCACCTGGTGTATGACGAGAAGTCCCTGCTGGGCGTTTCGCGCCTGCGCCGCGCCGGCCTGACCAAGGCCGACCTGCATGTCGAGCAGGAAGCCGTCGACTACCTGCGCGGCCCGGTGCTGCTGTCCTTCGCCAAGGCCGCCGAGCCGAGCCGCGTGCACCGCCCCGCCTACCCGGACTTCGTCTCCATCCGCGAACTGGACGCCAGGGGCCGGGTGGTCAAGGAATGCCGCTTCATGGGCCTGTACACCTCCGGCGTGTACGCCGATAGCGTCACCCGCATTCCCTACATCCGCGACAAGGTCGCCGAGATCCAGCGTCGCTCCGGCTTCGACCCCCGCGCCCACCTGGGCAAGGAACTGGGCCAGGTGCTGGAAGTGCTGCCCCGCGACGACCTGTTCCAGACCCCGGTGGACGACCTGTTCGCCACCGCCATGGCCATCGTGCAGATTCAGGAGCGCAACAAGATCCGCCTGTTCCTGCGCCGCGACCCCTACGGCCGCTTCGCCTACGCCCTGGCCTACGTCCCGCGTGACGTCTACTCCACCGAGAGCCGGGTGAAGATCCAGCAGATCCTCATGGATCGCCTGCAGGCGACCGACTGCGAGTTCTGGACCTTCTTCTCCGAGTCCGTGCTGGCCCGCGTGCAGTTCATCCTGCGCCTGGACCCGAAGAACAAGGCCGTGGTCGATCCCGTGCGCCTGGAGAAGGAAGTCATCCAGGCTTGCCGTTCCTGGAAGGACGACTACGCCAGCCTGATCAACGAAACCTTCGGCGAGGCCAAGGGCACCCGCGTGCTGGCCGACTTCCCGAAAGGCTTCCCCGCCGGCTACCGCGAGCGCTTTGCAGCGCACTCGGCGGTGGTCGACATGCAGCACCTGTACAGCCTGTCCGAGCAGCGCCCACTTGTGATGAGCTTCTACCAGCCGCTGACCCAGGGCGAGCAGTTGCTGCACTGCAAGCTCTACCACGCCGACACGCCGCTGCCGCTGTCCGACGTGCTGCCGATCCTGGAGAACCTCGGCCTGCGCGTGCTGGGCGAGTTTCCCTACCGCCTGACCCGCCAGGACGGCCGTGAATTCTGGGTCCATGACTTCGCCTTCACCGCCGCTGCCGGCGTCGAGGTGGACATCCAGGAACTCAACGACACCCTGCAGGACGCCTTCGTCCACATCGTCGGCGGCGACGCCGAGAACGACGCCTTCAACCGCCTGGTGCTGACCGCCTCCATGCCCTGGCGCGACGTGGCCCTGCTGCGCGCCTATGCCCGCTACCTGAAGCAGATCCGCCTGGGCTTCGACCTGTCCTACATCGCCAGCACCCTGCTCAACCACACCAACATCGCCAAGGAACTGGTGCGGTTGTTCAAGACCCGCTTCTACCTGGCCCGCAAGCTCTCCACCGAGGACCTGGAAGACAAGCAGCAGAAGCTCGAACAGGCCATCCTCGGCGAGCTGGACAACGTCGCCGTGCTCAACGAGGACCGCATCCTGCGGCGCTACCTCGACCTGATCAAGGCGACCCTGCGCACCAACTTCTACCAGCCCGACGCCAACGGCCAGAACAAGGGCTACTTCAGCTTCAAGCTGAGCCCGCGGCTGATCCCCGACATCCCGCGTCCGGTGCCCAAGTTCGAGATCTTCGTCTACTGCCCGCGCGTCGAAGGCGTGCACCTGCGCTTCGGCGACGTCGCCCGCGGCGGCCTGCGCTGGTCCGACCGCGAGGAAGACTTCCGTACCGAAGTGCTGGGCCTGGTCAAGGCGCAGCAGGTGAAGAACGCCGTCATCGTGCCCATGGGTGCCAAGGGTGGCTTCATCCCCCGGCGTCTGCCGGTGGGCGGCAGCCGTGACGAGATCCAGGCCGAGGCCATCGCCTGCTACCGCATCTTCATCAGCGGCCTGCTGGACATCACCGACAACCTCAAGGACGGCCAGGTGGTGCCGCCGGCCAACGTGGTGCGCCACGACGCCGATGACCCCTACCTGGTGGTGGCGGCCGACAAGGGCACCGCGACCTTCTCCGACATCGCCAACGGCATCGCCCAGGAATACGGCTTCTGGCTGGGCGACGCCTTCGCCTCCGGCGGCTCTGCCGGCTACGACCACAAGGGCATGGGTATCACCGCCAAGGGTGGCTGGGTCTCGGTGCAGCGGCACTTCCGCGAGCACGGCATCGACGTGCAGAAGGACAACATCACCGTCATCGGCATCGGCGACATGGCCGGCGACGTGTTCGGCAACGGCCTGCTGCTGTCGGACAAGCTGCAGTTGGTGGCCGCCTTCAACCACATGCACATCTTCATCGACCCCAACCCGGACGCCGCCAGCAGCTTCGTCGAGCGCAAGCGCATGTTCGACCTGCCGCGTTCCTCCTGGGCCGATTACGACACCAAGCTGATCTCCGAAGGCGGCGGCATCTTCCTGCGCAGCGCCAAGAGCATCGCCATCAGCCCGCAGATGAAGGAGCGCTTCGACATCCAGGCCGACAAGCTGACCCCCACCGAGCTGCTCAACGCCCTGCTCAAGGCCCCGGTGGACCTGATCTGGAACGGCGGTATCGGCACCTACGTCAAGTCCAGCAAGGAAAGCCACGCCGACGTCGGCGACAAGGCCAACGACGCCCTGCGCGTGGACGGCCGCGAACTGCGCGCCAAGGTGGTGGGCGAGGGCGGCAACCTGGGCATGACCCAGCTCGGCCGCGTGGAATTCGGCCTCACCGGCGGTGCCAGCAACACCGACTTCATCGACAACGCCGGTGGCGTGGACTGCTCCGACCACGAGGTGAACATCAAGATCCTGCTGGGTGAGATCGTCGCGGCCGGCGACATGACCGGCAAGCAGCGCAACACCCTGCTGGCGAAGATGACCGACGCCGTCTCCAACCTGGTGCTCGGCAACAACTACAAGCAGACCCAGGCCCTCTCCCTGGCCCAGCGCCGCGCCCGCGAGCGCATCAGCGAGTACAAGCGCCTGATCGCCGCTCTCGAAGCCGCCGGCAAGCTGGACCGTGCCCTGGAGTTCCTGCCCAGCGACGAGGAACTCAACGAGCGCCTCGCCAACGGCCAGGGTCTGACCCGTCCCGAGCTGTCGGTGCTGATCTCCTACAGCAAGATCGACCTCAAGGAATCGCTGCTCAAATCCCTGGTGCCGGACGACGACTACCTCGCCCGCGAGATGGAGACCGCCTTCCCGCCGCTGCTGGCCGAGAAGTACGGCGAGGCCATGCGCCGCCATCGCCTGAAGCGCGAGATCATCAGCACCCAGATCGCCAACGACCTGGTCAACCACATGGGCATCACCTTCGTGCAGCGCCTGAAGGAGTCCACCGGCATGAGCGCCGCCAACGTCGCCGGCGCCTACGTGGTGGTGCGCGACGTGTTCCGCCTGGCGCACTGGTGGAAGCAGATCGAGGCCCTGGACTACAAGGTGCCCGCCGAACTGCAACTGACCCTGATGGACGAGCTGATGCGCCTCGGCCGCCGTGCCACCCGCTGGTTCCTGCGCAGCCGCCGCGAAGACCAGAACGCCGCCCGTGACGTCGGCCACTTCGGCCCCCGCGTCGCCGAACTGGCCGGCCGCCTGGACGAACTGCTGGAAGGCCCCGCCCGCGAGCAGTGGCTGGCCCGCTACCAGGCCTACGTCGAAGCCGGCGCACCGGAGGAACTGGCCCGCGTCGTCGCCGGCACCAGCCACCTGTACACGCTGCTGCCGATCATCGAAGCCGCCGACGTCACCGGCAAGGATGCCGCCGAAGTGGCCGCCGCCTACTTCGCCATCGGCGGCGCGCTAGACCTGTCCTGGTACCTGCAGCAGATCACCGGCCTGCCGGTGGAGAACAACTGGCAGGCGCTGGCCCGCGAAGCCTTCCGCGACGACCTCGACGGTCAGCAGCGGGCGATCACCATTTCCGTGCTGCAGATGGCCGATGCCCCGGCGGACATGGACGAGCGTGTCGCGCTCTGGCTGGAACAGCACCGCCCGCTGGTGGAGCGCTGGAAGGTGATGCTCACCGAACTGCGCGCCGCCACCGGCACGGACTACGCGATGTACGCCGTGGCCAACCGTGAGCTGATGGACCTGGCCCTGAGCGGCCAGCACGGGGTGAACATCCCCTGATGCCCGGTCGACCCTGAGTTGTTGTGCTCTCAGCCCCGCCTGTGTGCGGGGCTTTTTTTCGGCTGCCTGCCCGTTGCGCGGCAGGCACTGCCACACCAGCCTGCCGAGGCGTGCCTCAGAGGAACTCGGCGCGAATGCGGTCGAGGTCCAGCGGGTCGATGTCGCCGTCGGGTCCGAAGCGCAGGTCGGCCTCGGCGGGGTCGTCCACCTCGCTGCCACGGGCCTCGGCGTGCAGCTCGAACAGGGTGTGGAGATCCGGCGTGGCCAGGTCGCTCATGGCCCGGAGCATCAGGGCGATGCCGCTGAGGTTGTTGGCCACGTTGTTCCAGCGCGGGTAGCCGCCCAGGCCGATGTCGGTCCAGATCACCTGCCGTGCCTCCAGGTCGAGGATGAAGGGCAGGCAGGTCTGCTGGTCGCTGGCCAGGTCCAGGCGGTCTTCCACGGTGCGTGCCTCGAAGGGCTCCCCGGAGTTCACCTGGTCACGGGCCATCCAGCCGGCGAAGCACTCCGGCAGGTCGCAATAGGGCTGGCGGGTGTAGCTGTTGATGCAGGTGACCACGAAGCGGATGCCGCGTTTGCGCAGCAGCTCCAGGTCCAGGTCGATGAATTCCGCCGCGCCGTTCGGGGCGTCGACGATGTCGCCGCTGTGGTGCCCGCCGTAGTGGCGCAGGTTGTAGTAGGACACCAGGTCGCGGTAGCCGAAGCCGCCATCGAAGAACGCCGCCGAGAGGTCGATGTCGGTGCGCTCGCGGCCGTTGGTCCACCAGAGGAACAGGCGGATGAAGCGGGTGTCCGGCAGCGGCAGGCGGCTGCCGCGCACCAGGGTGCGCAGTGCCTTGGCGGCCGAGCGCTGGGCCAGCGGCACCTTCAGCTCCGCCAGCCGTGGGTCCAGGTAGCAGCGACCCAGCGGCGGGCGTGTGGCGAAGCGCGCCACCAGGGCCGCGCGCAGGTGAGCGATGACCTGGGTGCGCAGCGTGCCCGGCAGCGCCGGGCGTTGCTCCGGCGTGCACCAGGCGCGGGCGGCATCGCCCTTGGGGAAAAAGGTGCGCAGTGCGGCCTGGCCGCGGTGCTGGAAATGCGCCAGGGCCTGCAGCAGCACAGCGGTGGACACCTGCTCGGCCACGCGGGCGAAGGTGGCGAGGACGTCCTCGGGTTGGTCACCGCTGCGCAGCAGGTGGTCCAGCCGACGGGCCAGCTCACCGGGACGGGTGCGCAGCAGGCGGGTGGCGTCGGCGCTGTGGCCCGCCGCCAGGGCCTGTTCGACGCGGCTGTTGAACCCTTCGAAGGGGCGGTCTTCACGCAGCACCTGGAAGGCGTCCCAGGCCTGGGGGAAGCGCTCGCGCCACTGGCCGGGGTGCAGGGCTTCGCCCAGGCGCTTCCAGCGCTCCTTCCAGCGCAGCATGTCTTCCACCGGCGCCGGGCAGGCTTCCAACAGCTCCAGCAGCAGGCGCCGCTCGCGCCGCGCAAGGCCCTTGAAGCGGCAGGCCTGGGCCAGTGAGGCATCGCCCTCGCACAGGCACACGGCCACGCGCAGCACATCGGTGGCGGTGCGCAGTTGGGCCCTGGCGAAGGCCTCGGCGCCATCGAACGGTCCATGGCGCAGCAGCAGCGCGGTGATCAGCGCGAGGTTTTCCTTGAACGGGATGCTTGCCGGCAGCAGCCGCATCACCCCCTCGCCATAGACGCTGACGAAGGTGCGCAGGTCGTCCCGGTCCTCCACCGACAGCGAGCTGCTGGAGGCAGCCAGGCGGGTGAAGATCGCCTCGCGCTCGGCCACGCTGCCCAGGCGGATCAGCCGGGGCGCGCGGCCGTGCAGCAACGGCACGGGGGCGTCCGGCGTGGCCGGGTGTTCGCGAAGCAGGGTCAGGTAGTGGTGCAGCGCGCGCTGATACAGCGCGTACTCGGGCACCTGGCGCACGCTGCGGGGGAACTCGGGGAACAGGGGCCGGTACTGCCGGTGGGCACCGGTGAGCGCGGCCAGGGTGGTGCGCAGCTCGACCAGCACCTCGGCCAGTTGTGCCGTGGACTGGGTGGCCAGCCGCTCCACCAGGGGCTCGTCGAGCACGAAACCGAGGTTCTCCACCTCCTGCTGCACCATCACCACGTCCCTCGGGCTGGCACCGCCGGCCCCGGGCTCCAGTACGAAACGACGGCTGCGCCGCAGGAAGAGTCCGTTCACATCAGCTCCTGGAAATGAAAAAGCCCACCAGGCGGTGGGCGGTGTGGAAAGCGGGCACCCTAGTTTCAGAGGTAGAAGGAAGGACGCCCATAGCCACGGCGCGATGATAGTGCGGCTTCGGTCGGCAGGAAAACCGTCGAAGTCGCGAAGCTTCGACGCCTTCGCATTTCCAGGGGCGCCGCTCTGGTGGCGCTGCCCGGGCCGCGCCATCATTGCGCATTTTTTCGCAGGCCCTCGGGGGCGGGATGACGGCATGGAGCAGGGCATGGCATGGGAGGCGGCCTCGGGCGCCTGGTTGCACCTCGGGCAGGACGACGCGCCGCCGCGCTGCCTGGCCTTCTGTGGCGAGGTCCCGGCGTTGTGGCTGGTGCTGCTGGGCGGTGCCCGCGAGGTGCCGGCCGTCACCTCGGCCACGGCGGGTTACCAGGTGCCGGCCATTGGCCTGCGGGTCCCGCTGGAACAGGCCCTGGCCAACTGGCAGCGGCTGAGCGAGTGGCTGCAGGCGCACCCGCAGTTCTACCGCGTGCCCGCCCTGGGCCTGTGCCTGGCGGCGGTGGAGGCATGGTTGCGGACGGCAGCCGAGGACCAGGACCTGGCCTGGCTGCAGGGCGACCTGGATGCCGTTTCCGGGCCGTTCGACCGCAACGCTCCCTCGCGCAGCGGCTTCTGGCGCTGGAATGCCGATGACCGGCTCCAGGCCCTGGTCGATGGCTCGGCGGACCTGCACCGCCTCACCGGCGTGATGGATTTCGAGGAACTGGGCGAGTGGCACCGTGGGTTCGGCTTCGGCACCCTGCGTCACCCCTGGTTCGAAGCGCTGGGGCTGTTGGGTGGGTTCGCCGCGCTGGAGCACCCCTTCCCCGAGGTGCCGCCCCGCGAGCCCGTTGAACATGATCCCTGGTGGGAGCACCGCTACCGGGCCCACGCCCAGGGCGGTCGCTGGGGCCTGGTCAGCCAGGCGGACGGTACCTGGCACGAGGCACCGCGCTGGGACGCCATCCTGCCGGACCGCCACAGCTTCATCCGCGTCTGGGTACGCCAGGGCACGCTGTGGGGTGTGCTGCAGATCGAACCGTCGGTGGAGCTGCTGCTGGCCCCGCAATTCGACGCGGTGGTGGACAGCGCCTGCGACGACCACATGGTGGCCAGCCAGGGCGGCCTGCTGGGGCTGATGCACATTCCCAGCGGCCAGTGGCGGCTGACGCCGCGCTTTCCCGAACTGCGCCGGGAAACCGAAGACCTGCTGCGGGCCCGGGAGGGGGCGCACTATGGCTTCCTCGACCTCGACGGTCAGTGGCGGGCACCGCCCCGCTACCAGGACACACGGCCCTTCGGTGGCACGCTCGCCTTCGATGCCCCGGGCCTGGCCTGGGTGATGGCGGACGGCCGCTGGGGCCTGCTGGACGAGCAGGGCCAGGAGCGCCTGGCCTGCCGTTACGACCAGGTGGAGTGGCGGAAGGAACACGACCATCGCGGCTGGCGCGTGTGGCGGGACGGCCGCCAGGGCTGGGTCGGCATCGACGGCCGCGAGGCGGTGCCCTGCGAATGGGACGAGGTGGACTGCTACGAGCCCTACCGGCACCCCCTGCAGGCCGAGGGCATTTACCGGGTGACCCGCAACGGCCTGCACGGCCTGCTGCCGGCGCTGGGCGACTGGCGTGTGGCCCCGCGCTACACGGAGATCGAACCGCTGGGGCTCGGCAAGGGGGCCGCGCCGTTGCCGGCCGACCCCTGGCGCAATGCGCCGGAACCGGACGGCAGCCTGGCGGCGTGGATCGCCGAGGGCGGTGGCGAGCCCGACGCGCCGCGGCTGCTGATCCGTGTGCGCGATCAGCAGGGGTGCGCGGTGATCGATGAACGCGAACGGCAGTGGATGCCGCCGTCGCCGGGGCGGGTGGAAACCCTGGGCAACGGCAACCAGCGCTGGCTTAAGCGCACCGATGAGCAGGACCGTCAGCAGCTCTGGAGCCTGGCCCGTGGCGAGCCCGCGCTGCCCGGCTGGCACGCCGGGGTCGAGGTGCTGGAGCTGCCGGACCAGTCGCTGCTGCTGACCTTCGAACGCCTCGACGGCCCCGAGGGCTTCAGCTTGGGCCTGCGCCTGTGGCGGGAAACGGGCGAACCTGCGCTGGAGGGCTGCTTCAGCGCCCTGGCGGGGCAATCGTTCTGGCTGCCACGGCTGGACGATGACACCCGCGAACAACTGCTGGATGCCTGGAGCCGTGGGCAGGACGTACCGGCCGAGGCCTGGGAGGCGGGGCAGGCACAGTCCTGTTTCGTCTGCCCCGGCCAGCCCCGGCAGAGTGCCCAGGCGGCCTGGCAGGCGCGCTACCGGGCCGGCGATCTGCAGGCTGCGTTGGCCTTGTCGCGCCTGGCCGCTTCCCCGACCGAGGCCTACGCCTGGGCACGCCGGGCCTGTGCGCTGGATGGCGGCACGGGCACGCCGAGCGCGGGCGCCTGGTTGCAGCTTGCGCGCCTGGTGCTGCAAGGCACGGGCGGAGACGACGCCCTGCTGACCGCCTGTGACTGGGTGGCGCGGGTGCGGGCGTCGGAGCACGAGCTGGACGAAGGCTTCGAGGCGGCGGCCCTGGAGGCGCGCCTGTGGCTGGACCCGGCTGCGGGCCCGGTGGACGGCGCGCGGGCCCTGGCAGCGGCCGATTACCTGGTGGCGGTGACCAGCGTGACCCAGGCGCTGCACCACGAGGGGCGCTACCTGCTGGGGCGCTGCCACCGCGAGGGGCAGGGCACGCCGGTGGACCTGGACGCCGCCCGCGAGCACTGGCGCATCGCCGCCGCCGCCGGCCATGGCGCTGCCACCCGGGCGCTGGTGGAGCTGCTGGCCGAGCAGGCCTCGGCCGAAGACGACCAAGCCGCCGCCGAGCGCCTGTGGCTGGAGGCCCGGCAGCACGCCTGGAATTACCTGGAGCACCCCGGCGACGCCGGTGACGCGGCGGTGATCACCGCCTTGCACGGGTTCTGTGGCGAGCTGGAACTGCTCAGCGAGCCCCTCGATTGGGCGGCCGCCGAATACCACCTGTTGCAGGCCGCCGAGGCGGGCCATCTGCCTGCCATTGGCTTGCTGGCGGTGGAGGTCTATCGCCGACGCGGGAGCCCGCTGCGGGATGGTCGCCAGGCCCGTGCCTGGGCGCTGCGCCATGCCGAGGCCAGTGGCGCGTTGCCGGCGGAGGCGCCGGCCGCCTGGCGCTGGCTGCTGGGCTGGCTCCTCTGGCTGCGGGGGTGAGGTATGGGCCGCCCGGGAGGGCGGCCCGTGTGCATCAGTAGGTGATGCACACCGACTTCAGCTCGGTGAAGCCTTCGATGGCGGCGCGGCCGAACTCGCGGCCGATGCCGGAGTGCTTGTAGCCGCCGAAGGGCAGGTTGGGGTCCACCGGGACGTGGTTGTTGACCCAGACGGTGCCGGCCTCGATGCGCGGGATGAGGTCCATCACCCGGCCCAGGTCGTTGCTCCAGAGGCTCGCGGCCAGGCCGTAGGGGCTGTCGTTGACCATCTCCACGGCCTGGTCCAGATCGGTCCAGGGCAGCACCGACAGCACCGGGCCGAAGATTTCCTCACGGGCCGGGGTCATGGACTGGCTGACGTTGGCCAGCACGGTGGGCTCGACGAAGAAGCCCGGCAGGTCCGGCTGGCCGCCGCCGATGCAGACCCGCGCGCCCTGTTCCCGCGCCAGGCCCAGGTGATGCAGGACGTGCTGCTGGTGGCGGCGCGAGACCAGTGCGTTGATCTGCGCCTCCGGGTCCAGACCGGGGCCGACCTTCATGCCGGCGACGCCGGCGCAGAGCGCCTCGACGAAGGCGTCGTAGCGGCTGGCATGCACGTACAGGCGCGAGGCTGCCGCGCACACCTGCCCCTGGTTGAGCAGGCCGCCGCCGATGGCGCCGGCCACGGCCTGGTCGATGTCGGCATCGGGCAGCACCAGCATGGGGTTCTTGCCGCCCAGTTCGAGGGTGAAGCGGGTCAGGTTGTCCAGCGCCGCGTGGCCGACCTTGCGGCCGACGGCGGTGGAGCCGGTGAAGGACACCTTGTTCACCAGCGGGTGGGCCACCAGGGCGGCCCCGGCGTCGGCCCCGCCCACCAGCACGTTGAACACCCCGGCCGGCACCCCGGCCTGGAGCGCCAGTTCGGCCAGACGCAGGGCGGTCAGCGGGGTCTCGTCCGCCGGCTTGATGATGATGGTGCAGCCGCAGGCCAGCGCCGGCACCACCTTCCACAGGGCGATCATCATCGGGAAGTTCCACGGCACGATGCCGGCCACCACCCCGGCCGGTTCGCGGCGGGTGTAGGCGTTGAAGCGCGCACCGGCGGGCACCGGGATGGACACGTCGAGGGTCTGGCCTTCGATCTTGGTGGCCCAGCCGGCCATGTAGCGCATGTAGTTCACCGAGGCGCCCACTTCCACCGCGCGCGCCAGGTGGATGGACTTGCCCTGGTTGAGGGTTTCCAGTTGGGCCAGTTCCTCGCCGTGGGCTTCCACCAGATCGGCGAAGCGCAGCAGTACCCGCTCGCGCTCGGCCGGCGCCAGGCGGCTCCAGGCGCCCGAACGGAAGGCAGCGCGGGCGGACTGCACGGCGGCATCCACCTGGTCCAGGTCGGCCTGGACGGTCTGTGCCAGCACCTCGCCGCTGGCGGGGTTGTGGATCGGCCGCAGGCTGCCCTGGGCGGGTTGCTGCTGGGCGCCGTCGATGAACGAGGCATGGTGGCGGGCGACGAAGGCGTCGACGGCGGGCAGGGTGGGAATCAGTGCGTGGCTCACGGGCGGCTCCGGGTTCGAGGCAGTTCAGGGAAGGCCCGGAAAGGGCGTTCCCCAGCTTACGAACCCCGCTGCGGCCCGGCTTGACTCTGCCTGCCAGGCGCACATGACCCAGCGTGCAGGGGCGGCGCCCCGTCACCCAGCGGCAACGGTGTTGGCACGCAGGGTCAAGCCAGCCCATGGCGGCTGGGCGATAGTGAGCCTGCCGCTCGTGGGCGGCAGGCTTTACTTCATCAGCGCTCCGTTTTTTGTTTTTGTGCCGCCGTGTTGGTCACCGGCGGCTTTTTTTCATTTACCAGTGCCGCGTTGCCGGTCAGTTCGTGGCCAAGCAGATCACCGCGTTCTGGTGATGTTTCCCGTTTCGCTCTCCCGAGCGAGTCCCTTTTCCAGTCGCTGGATCGCCAGCCCGGTGAAAAGGAACCAAAAAACTTGCCCCTGCATCCAGCCCGACTGCGTCGGGTTCCCTCCCTCCATCGTCGCTCCAGGGGCCCGCGCTGACGGGCCATCCCTGGCCCGGCAGCGCTCTCGCGACATCCATGTCGCTCAACCCCTTGACTCGCTTCGCTCGCCCTTCGGGCCAGCCTTCGGCTGTTACTTCGCTTCGCTGCGTTTCACGACGATTCCGCTCGGCCTCCTGAAGGGGCGAGTTTCGCTGCCTGACCCTCTGAGCCAGTTACGACCACAGCATGCGCTTTGAGCTCGCTGTGCCGGAGCTTGCTTGAAGCGACGTGAGGCGCCGCGTAGGTTGGTGGGCCGGACTGATAGCCCCAAGGATGATGACCATGGCCCTCGTGCGTGTTGCCCGTTCCGATGATTTGCCGGCCGCGAGTGCGGTGTGCCTGGCGGCGTTCCGTGGCCGGGTGGCCGCGACCCTGGGGGCGGAAGGGGTGGCCAATTTCGAGGCGCTGGCGCAGCCCGAGGCGTTCGCGGCGCGGCAGGCCGGGGGCAACCGGTTGTGGGTGGCCGAGCACGCGGGGCGGGTGGTCGGGGTGGTGGAGCTGCGTGAGCAGCGGCACCTGTCGATGCTGTTCGTCGACCCGGGCTGCCAGGGGTAGGGCGTCGGTCGGGCGCTGGTGCAGGCCGTGGTCCCTGCGGTGCTGGCCGAGGGGCTGACGGTGAATGCCTCGCTGACCTCGGTGGAGGTTTACCGGCGCTTCGGTTTCACCTGCACGGGCGAGGTGTTCGAGCAGCGTGGCCTGGTGTGCCAGCCGATGGTGCTGGCACTGGAAGAACGCGCGCCCTGAACGCAGAAAGCCCGGCAGGGCCGGGCTTTCTCGGGGATCAGTTCATGCCGATCCAGTTGGGCAGTGCCAGGGAGATCCAGGGGACGTAGGTCACCAGGATGAGGAACAGCAACAGCAGCATCAGCCAGGGCATGGCGGCGCGGATGGTCTGGGTCAGCGGCATGCCGGTCACCGCGGAGGTGACGAACAGGTTGAGCCCCACCGGCGGCGTCACCAGGCCGATCTCCAGGTTCACCACCATGATGATGCCGAGGTGGATCGGATCGATGCCCAGCTTCACGGCGATGGGGAACAGGATGGGCGCGAGGATCAGGATGATCGCCGACGGTTCCATGAACGCCCCGGCGATCAGCAGCACGATGTTCACCACCAGCAGGAAGGTCACCGGCGTGAGGCCGGCATCGATCACCCAGGCGGTGATCTGTTGCGGCAGTTGTTCGGTGGTCAGCACGTGGGCGAAGAGCATGGCGTTGGCGATGATGAACATCAGCATGATCGACAGCTTGCCCGACTCCAGCAGCACCTTCGGCACTTCGCGGAAGGTCATGTCCTTGTAGACGAACAGCGCGATGAAGGCCGAGTACACCGCCGCGACGGCGGCCGCCTCGGTGGGGGTGAACATGCCCGAGTAGATGCCGCCGAGGATGATCACCATCAGCAGCAGGCCCCAGACGGCACGGCGAGCGGCGGTCAGCCATTCGCGGAAGCTGGCGCGGGGCAGGGCGGGGAGGTTCTTTTTCACCGCGACGATGTAGATGGCCAGCATCAGCGCCACGCCGAGCAGCAGGCCGGGCACCACGCCGGCCATGAACAGCTTGCCCACCGAGGTTTCGGTGGCGGCGGCGTAGACCACCATGACGATCGACGGCGGGATGAGAATGCCCAGGGTGCCGGCGTTGCAGACGATGCCGGCGCCGAACGACTGCGGGTAGCCCGAGCGCACCATGCCGGCAATGGCGATGGAGCCCACGGCGGCGACGGTGGCGGGGCTGGAGCCGGAGAGCGCGGCGAACAGCATGCAGGCCATGACGGCGGCGATGGCCAGGCCGCCACGGATGTGGCCGACGCAGGCGTTGGCGAAGTCGATCAGTCGACGTGCGACGCCGCCGGTGGTCATGAAGGCGCCAGCCAGCAGGAAGAACGGGATTGCCAGCAGGGTGTAGTGCTCGGAGGTTTCGAACAGCTTGATGGCCAGCGAACGCACCGAGTCCGGGCTGAACAGCATGATGGTCACGGAGCCGGCCAGGCCCAGGGACACGCCGATGGGCACGCCCATGAACATGAGCAGGAACAGCAGGAGGAAGAGGAACAGGACGGTCATTTCGAGTCTTCCTTGTGCGGGCTGTCGTCGTGCTCGGAGAGCTTGACCGCTTCGGCGGCTTCATCCGCGAGGCCGAGGCCGGTCTGGCGGCCCTGCAGGATGCGCACGAGGACTTCGGCAAAGCGGATGAACACCAGGGCGAAGCCCAGGGGCAGGATCAGGCCGATGTGCCATTGCTGGATGCCGTAGTGGCCGAGGTCTTCGGCGCCGATGCCGGCGGTGAACAGGGTCTGCACCCATTCGAAGCTGGCGGTGGCCATCAGCCCGGCGTAGCCGAGGCAGCACAGGCAGGCGATGACGCCGATGATGCGCTGGGCCGGACGGGGGAACAGCTTGACCACCGCATCCACGCCGATGTGGCCGGCGGTGCGCACGCCGTAGGCGAGGCCGAAGAAGATCAGCCAGGCGAACAGGGCCTTGGTCAGCGAGTTGCTCCAGGTCATGGCCTGGGCCATGGCGAGGATGGAGTCGCCGATGCCGAACAGGGTTTCACTGGCCGACTCCCAACGGTCCGCCAGGTTGTAGAAGAGGGTGTAGAGGTTGTTGAGGATGACGTAGACGAAGGTCACCAGCGTCATGGCCGCCAGGAGGAAGGCGATGAAGGCTTCCTCGAAGTGGTCCCAGACGCGCCGCAGGGCGTTCATGGATGCATCTCCCGATGGCTGGAGCAGACGACGGACGATGACCCGGTGGGCCATCGTCCGTGCGGGTGTTACTGGGCCTGGTTGGCGGCTTCGGCGGCTTTGATCAGGTCGGGGCCGATCTCGCCTTCGAACTTCTTCCACACCGGCTTCATGGCGTCGCGCCATGCGTTGCGCTGCTCGGGGGTGAGTTCGATGATTTCGCTGGTCTTGGCGTCGATGATGCGCTGCTTGTCACCCTGGTTGAGGGCTTCGGCCTGCTTGTTCACCTCTTCGGTGACTTCGACGGTGATCTTCTCCAGCTCGCTGCGGACATCAGCCGGCAGGCCGTTCCAGAACTGGGTGTTGGTGATCAGCATGTAGTCCAGCACGCCGTGGTTGGACTCAGTGATGTACTTCTGCACCTCGTGCATCTTCTGCGAGTAGATGTTCGACCAGGGGTTCTCGGCGCCATTCACCACGCCGGTCTGCAGGCCCTGGTAGACCTCGGCGAAGCTCATCTTGCGCGGGTTGGCGCGCACGGCCTTGAACTGCTCTTCCAGCACGGCGGAGGCCTGCACGCGGAACTTCAGGCCGCGGGCGTCCTTGGGCTCGCGCAGCGGCTTGTTGGCCGAGAGCTGCTTCATGCCGTTGTGCCAGTAGCCGAGGCCGGTGATGTTCTTGCTCTCCATGGACTTGAGCAGCTTCTGCCCTTCGGGGCTGTGCTGGAAGCGGTCCACGGCCTGGATGTCGTTGAACAGGAAGGGCAGGTCGAACAGTTGCACCTGCTTGGTGTACTGCTCGAACTTGGCCAGGGACGGGGCGATCATCTGCACGTCGCCCAGCAGCAGCGCTTCCATTTCCTTGCCGTCGCCGAACAGCGACGAGTTGGGATAGACCTCGACCTTCACCTTGCCGGCCAGACGCTCTTCCGCGAGTTTCTTGAACAGCAGTGCACCCTGGCCCTTGGGCGTGTGCTCGGCGACGACGTGGGAGAACTTGATGATGATGGGGTCGGCCGCATGGGCCAGACCGGCGGCGCCCAGTGCGAGCGCACAGGCGAGGGCTTTCAGAGCAGGTTTGAACATCAGATACATCCTCTTGTTGTTCTGAGGTGGAACGTCCGTTCCATCAATCCGTTGGAGACAACAAGAGAGTCTAGGCGCCATCCCGGGTTTGGGGGTGGTGCAAAGGGCGCGGCTTGACTGTCGTTCTTGTTGGCTCGCGGCCTCAGAGGGAGCAAGTGTTGTGCCAGGGGGTGGCGGGGCTGGAGGGTGCGCCGTTGCTGGGCTCCCGGGGTGGGGTGAATGTTGCGTGGCGGAAATCCGCCAATAGTGGGTGTTTTGGCTGGCGGATTTCCGCCATGTGCGGGCGCGGAGCGGCTGGCGCACTCCGCGCCGTTTCTTCAGAACATCACGGCCAGGGTCAGTTGGCTGTAGACGTTGGTGCCGCTGCCGCCGACCTGATTGCCGCCGCTGGTCTCGTCACGGTCGGGGCGGTAGAGGCCGACCAGGGGGCTGATCAGCAGGTGGTCGTTGACCGCCCATTCCAGGTACAGGTCCAGCTCGTGGCCGTCGAGGTTGAGCTGCTCGTGGCGGTCCAGGGTGTTGAAGTCGAAATACAGGACGCCGAGGGTGAGGTTCTCCAACGGCTTGGCTGTCAGGCCGACATGGTGGATGCCGGTGTTGCGGTTGAACGGGCCGGCGTAGTTGGAGGCCACTTCACCCTGGAACCAGGTGCCGTAGCCGCTGGAGAAGCCGTTGAACATCGAGTCCCAGTCCTGGGAATAGCGGCTGTAGCGGTAGGTGAGCTTGGGCGCCCAGGCGACGTCGGCGAAGGTGTAGCCGGCCTCGGTGTACCAGGCGGTTTCGCGGCCGGCGTCCTTGTCCTGCCAGGCGTATTCGAAGCCGAAGCTGGCGTTCTCGATGCCGGCGTCGCCTTCGCCGCGCAGGCTGTAGATGTCCATGCCTTCGCGCTGCTTCTGGAAGTCGCTGGCCCACTGATCGGTGACGTCGAGGCCATGTATCCAGGTCAGCCCCAGGGTGCCGGCCTTGCCGGTGTAGTCGAGGGTGCCGGCGGCCAGTTCGGTCTCGGCCTGGGCGCGGTTGTCGGACTTCAGCCAGAGCACGCTGCCGTACAGGCCGTCCTGGCCACCCAGGCGCAGCACGGCAGTGCGGTCGAAGGCGTGGCGGGCGGCGATGTAGTAGGCGCCGCCGCGGTCGAGGGCGCCGTCGGCCGGGCCCTGGCCGAGGTTGGGGCCGTCGTCGTTGATGAGGAAGCCGGTGCCCAGCTTGACCACCTGGCGGCCGAAGGAGACGTCGATGCCGTCCTCGCCCAGCACCGGCACCCGGTCGGCGGAGCGCCAGCCCAGGTTGGCGTCTTCGATCCTGGTGGTGCGCTCGCGGCCGAGGGTGTTGCCGGCCGGGTCGCCGTCGCCCCAGGTGGCCGAGCTGACCCAGTTGAGGGCGCCGTAGAGGGTGCCGTTGCCGGCCAGGCCCTGGGTGCCGCTGACGCCGTACTTGATGAAGCCCTCACGCCAGGTGGAGCCGCCGGAGGTGCCGTCGTAGTTCTTGCGGCTGTTCATCATGCCGTACACGGCCAGCAGGTCGGCATTCAGGTGGGTGTCCTCATCGGCGTAGAACTCGTAGGCGCGCGCGCCCTGGCTGGCGGCGAGCAGGGCCGCGCCCAGGACAATGGCCTGTGCCAGCCTGTGCAGTCGGATCGGGTGCCCCATGGTGTGTCTCCCTAGCGTGGTGTTGTGCGTCCGGGGCGTCGGCCCCGTGGTGGGTTGGCATGCCGTGGCGCGGTGCGACGGCGGGGGCATTTGTGCGCTGATGGGGTTGGGCCGTCTTGTCCGTCCCTGCCAGGCGCTTGACCGCGCCGGACGCGGCCTGGCGGATGTCAGCCAGCTACAAGAGGGGCGGCAGGCTGGGGCAAGACGCTGGCGCGGGGCGGGGGGCAAAGTGACCCGGACCCTGCACCGGTGCGCCGGTTTTGCGCAGCCCGGTGGGGGCGACAGACGGGCCTGGCGATGCGCCGAATGGCTGATAGGGGAACAGGGGTTGCCTTCATGCTCTGGCCAGGCCGGTGTCACGACAAATCAGAACAACAGACTCCGAGGTCCACCCACCATGTCGCTCAATGAACAGCTCAGCGTGCACCTGAGCCGAGGCTCGGTCGGCTTCCCGACGGCCCTGGCCAGTACCATCGGCCTGATCATGGCCAGCCCGGTCATCCTCACCGCCACCATGGGCTTCGGCATCGGCGGCAGCGCCTTCGCCATCGCCATGCTGATCGCCCTGGTGATGATGCTGGCGCAGTCCACCACCTTCGCCGAAGCTGCGTCGATGATTCCCACCACCGGCTCGGTGTACGACTACATCTCCTGCGGCATGGGGCGCTTCTTCGCCATCACCGGCACCATCGCGGCCTACCTGATCGTCCACGTGTTCGCCGGCACCGCCGAAACCATCCTCTCGGGGGTGATGGCGCTGGTGAACTTCGAGCACCTCAACACCCTGGCCGAGTCGGCGGGTGGTTCCTGGCTTTTGGGCGTGGGCTTCGTGGTGGTGTTCGGCATCCTCAATGCCTTTGGTGTCAGCGTGTTCGGCAAGGCCGAGGTGATCCTCACCTTCGGCATGTGGACCACGCTGATGGTGTTCGGCGTGCTCGGGGTGCTGGCCGCGCCGGCGGTCGAGCTGGACGGCTGGTTCGGCGCCTCCCTGGTGGGCACCGATGTGGTCACCGTGCTGTCCCTGGTGGGCATGGCGATGTTCATGTTCGTCGGCTGCGAGTTCGTCACCCCGCTGGCGCCGGACCTGCGCAACTCCGCCCGCACCATGCCCCGTGCCATGGCCCTGGGCCTGTGTGGCGTGGCCTCGTGCATGTTCATCTACGGCGCGGCGATGAAACGCCAGGTGGAGAACGTGCTGCTGGATGAGGCCACCGGGGTGCACCTGCTGGATACGCCGATGGCCATCCCGCAGTTCGCCCAGCAGGTGATGGGCGATATCGGGCCGATCTGGCTGGGCATCGGCTTCCTCTTCGCCGGGGCGGCCACCATCAACACCCTGATGGCTGGCGTGCCGCGCATTCTCTATGGCATGGCGGTGGACGGCGCGCTGCCGAAGGTCTTCGCCTACCTGCATCCGCGCTTCAAGACCCCGGTGCTGTGCATTGCCGTGGCGATGCTGATTCCCTGCGCCCACGCGGCCTACCTGGGTGGCAACGCCGACAACATCGTGCCGCTGATCCTCGCGGCGGTCTGTGCCTGGGGCACGGCCTACCTGCTGGTGACGATCTCGGTGGTGCTGCTGCGCCTGCGCCGGCCGGACCTGCCGCGTGCCTACCGCTCGCCGTTCTTCCCGCTGCCGCAGATCGTCTCCAGCGTCGGCATCCTCATCGGCCTGTGGTTCATCGCCCCGCCGGGCATGAGCCGCAGCGACGTCTACGTGCCTTTTGCCGTGATGCTCAGCCTGACCGCCGCCTACGCGCTGTTCTGGACCCTGGTGGTGCAGCGGGTGAACCCGTTCCGCCCGGTGCCGGTGGAGGAGATCCTGGCGAAGGAGTTCAGCCACGAGCCGGGCATTCACCCTGCGGAGTTCCCGGGCCATGTTGCAAAGGCTGTCTGACCGGCTGGGCTGGAACCGTGCACCCTCGGGCTACCGCCCGGGGGTGACCCTGGCCCACCTGCGGCGTGACCTGGCCGGGCTGCACTGCGAGCCGCTGGGCCCCGGCCTGGCGCGCTTCGTGACGGCGGAAGGTGTGTCGTTCGAGGCCCGCGAACGCACCCAGTCCGAGCTGTTGATGCACCTGGTGCTGGTGGAGTTCTCCCTCTGCGTGCCGTCCCGCGAGGAGGGCCCGGCGCGGTTGGCGCTGCGCCACACCGGGCTGGTACGTCGCGAGGGGCTGGCCATCCGCCGCATGGCGGGCCAGGGCGAGATGCTGGAGGCGCTGGTGCAGGCGCTGGAAAGCGACCCGGCGCTGAGGGCGGCGTTGATGCCGCTGGACTTCAAGCGTCTGGAGCTGGAACGCACGGGCAGCACCTGGCAGGTGCGCCTGGAGCACATGGGCGCCAGCGAGGTGGTCAACCGCATGCCCGCCTTCCGTCGCTACATCCGCCTCGACGGGTCGCAGCGGGCCCTGCTGCTGGATGCGTTGCAGGCGCTGGCGCGGCTGCTGGCGCGCCATTGAGGGCGGGGCTCAGGTCTGGGCGGTGGATGCCTTCTTCATGCCGGGGATCAGCACCAGTTGGCGCAGGTCCGCCACCTTCAGATCGATGCTCTTGCCGCTGGGGGACAGTGCCAGCTCGCCCATGGCGAACACACGGAAGTAGTCCACCTCTTCCCGCAGCAGGCTGTCGAGGTAGCCCCGGAAGCGGTAGGCGTCCATCTGCTCCTTGGCGATGTAGAGGAACACCGGCTTGTTGTCGATGCGGTCGTAGAACTTCAGCTTGAAGCCGCTGCCGTAGCGGTCCACCAGCAAGGCACCGCCCTGCAGCACGCGGTTGGCGTTACCCAGCCGGGCGTAGCGGATGGCCTTGAAGTAAGCGGCGAGGGGCATCTCGCCTTCACCCACCACCCGCAGGCGCATGGCCTTGAAGTCCTCGTCGGACAGCTCCAGCCGTGCCTGCCGGTAGCACTCCACCAGGCGCTCCAGGCTGCTGGTGCGCTGGTTGGCGGAGGCGCGCTGGCGGGGCGTGCCGGCGTCTTCCTGCGGCTTGGCAGGGGCGGGGCTCGGTGCGGGTTTGGCGGTTGCAGCGGGCTCCTGGCCGGTCGCGGGGCGCTCGGCCAGGGGCTCGAACACGTCGATGTAGTCGTGCAGCTTGCGCCGCGCCTGGCGCAGCCGGGCCTCGGCTTCGCTCTCGCCGGGCAGGCGGCCGTCGGCGTCCTCCTCCTCGGTGCGCATCCACTCGCAGTCGGGGGCGTGGGGCGAGTGGGGGTTCTCGCGGAAGTGGGCGGCCTTGTAGGTCTCGTTCGGCTGCTTGTCGTAGTTGGCCGCCGTCACCTTGGTGCCCCGCGCGCGGCAGGCCGGGTTGGAGCAGAGGAAGTCGAAGCGGCTGCGCGGCTCCGGCAGGGAGAAGTACGCCCGCCGGGCTTCGGCGATGGACAGCACCTCGTCCAACTGGACGCAGTAGGCGCGGGTGATGGGGGCTTTGCTGGGCATCCGAGCGGTTCCCTGGCTGGAGGCAAGAGCGGCGATTATGCCGGCCCCGGCGGTGGCGGCAAATGGTTGGCTGGAGTGGACGCCGGGTGGGTGCTAGGGTCGTGGCGTTCGTGCATTCAACAAGGAGTGAGTCATGGCATCGCACAAGCTCAAGGGCGGCAGGCCCGTCGGCAGCGCCCGTTCGAAGGGCCGGGGAGGGCAGGCCGTACCCGGCAACCGCCAGGGCCGCGCCCCGCGCAAGACCCGCTCGGGGGTGCCGGCACTGTTGATCGCCGGCGGGATCGTGCTGCTGGTGATCGGCCTCGCGGTACTGGCCCGCTGAGGCTGCCAACGCGAACCAGAAAAAGCCCCGGCCATCGCGCCGGGGCTTTTTCATTCAGAGGGCTGATGCGGGGCCGGAAGGCTCTGCACAGGGCGTTTGCCGAGGGGCTGGCCAGGCTGTTTCTGATTGGCACCAAACCTGCACAGGACGTGGCGTTGAGCCGCTGTTGCGCCTTCATCGATAACATGTTAACTATTCGCCGACAACAACAAGACAGCCACCCCAATGGAGGTGCCTATGAACGCCGCTCTCGCCGCCCAAGACGGTCTGGATGGCTGGAAATCCGCGCTGCAAGCCATCTGCGGGAAGTTCGAAACCCAGATCGCCTTCAACCGCTCGCTGTTCATCGGCGACATCTCGCTGCGTGATCATTCCGGCCTCACGATGGCGCACCTGCGCACCAATGCCGGGCTCATTGCCCGCTCGTCGAACAAGGCCGACCACGACAACGACCAGCACTGCTTCCTGGTGAGCCAGCGCAGCGGGCATTCGCAGATCAGCCAGGACGGCGTGGCCATCCACCTTGCCCCCGGCGAGATGCTGCTGATGGATTCGGTCGGCTCCTGCGAGATCACCCCCTTCGGCCTGATCGAGCATTGCTCGCTGTCCCTGCCGCGCCGCGAGGTGGAGCAGGTGGTGAAGCAGCGCACCTTCGGCAAGATCCCCTCCGGCTGTTCCAGCGGGAAGATGTTGCACCTGCTGATGGACCAGCTCTGCCGCGAGGGCGAGGGGCCGGGCGAGGCGGGTGAGCGCGAGGCCATGCAGAGCGCCTTCATCTCGCTGCTGGCGCCGGCCATGGCCCAGTCCGACGAAGAGCTGCCGAGCAGCGAGCCCCTGCACGGCGCCAGCCTGCGCAGCCATGTGCAGAAGCTGATCGACGATTCCCTGTCCCAACCCAACCTCACCCCGCTGGGGTTGGCCAATCGCCTGAACATTTCCGTGCGCCACCTCTACCGACTGTTCGAGGAGCAGGGCGACAGCGTCTGCCGCTACATCCAGCGTTCGCGCCTGCAGCGCAGTGCCGCCGACCTGGCCAACCCGACCCTGCGCAGCGAGTCCATCACCGCCATCGCCTACAAATGGGGCTTCACCGACTCGGCGCACTTCAGCCGCTCGTTCAAGAAGCACTTCGAGCGTTCGCCGAAGGAGTACCGTGCGAGCGCTCTCATGGGGGCCGGCGGTCGCTGAGCCGCCCCCTGGAACGCACAGCGCCGGACGGACACGAGGACCGTCCGGCGCTTTCGTTTGCAAGTGGTGATCAGGCCAGGCGTGTGGCCAGTGCCTCCACCTGTTGCTCAAGGAACGCGGCGAAGGCCGCACCCGGTTGCTGCAGGCCGATGAATTCCAGCAGCGGGTCCTCCACCGCCGTCCTCACCCCCGCCAGCGTCTCGATGGCCGCCAGCCCGCAGAAGGGCACGTAGGCTTCCGCATACCCCCCTTCGTGGACCAGCACCAGGCGTCCGTCGCAGAGCTGATCCGCCGCCTCCAGCAGCAGGGCGGTCATCTGCCGGAAGGAGTCGCTGTGCAGTTGCATGCGCGCCAGCGGGTCCACTGCGTTGGCGTCGTAGCCGCAGGCCACCACGATCAGTTGCGGGCGGAAGCGTGTCAGCGCCGGCACCACGATGCGGCGCATGGCATGCAGGTAGGCGTCGTGCCCGCTGCCGGCCGGCAGCGGGATGTTCAGGTTGAAGCCCAGCCCGTCGCCGATGCCGCGGTCCTCCACGCCGCCGTAGCCGGGCGGGAAGCAGTTCTCCTGGTGCAGGGAGAGGGTCAGCACATCGCTGCGGGCCTCGTAGATGGACTGGGTGCCGTTGCCGTGGTGCACGTCCCAGTCCACCACCGCCACCCGCTCGATGCCGTGGCGCGCCCGCGCCGCCTCGATGGCGATGGGGATGTTGGCCAGCAGGCAGAAGCCCATGGCCTGGTCCGCCAGGCAGTGGTGGCCCGGCGGGCGGGAGAGGGCGTAGGCGTTGTCCGCCTCGCCCCGCAGCACCCGGTCCACCGCCTCGATGGCCAGCCCCGCCGAGCGCAGGGCGATGCCGTAGCTGCCCGGGCCCACCGGGGCTTCCGGGCCCAGCTCGCCGCCACCGGCATCGCTCAACTGGCGGAAGCGCTCCAGGTAATGCGCCGGGTGGATGCGCAGCAGGTCCGCCTCGGTGGCAGGCGCGGCGCTGCCCATCTGCAGGTGCTCGGCAAGCCCGGACACCTCCACCAGATTCTTCAGCCGGCGCTTGGTCTCGGGGGATTCGGCGAATCCGGCGGCGGCTGGCGGCTGCACCCAGCCGCCCACCGGCAGGGTCAGCGCGCGCATCCCGGCGCTGTGCCAGAAGCAGTGTTCATCGGAAAGAAAGGCGGTACGGCGACTCATGAGGTGGCTCCAGTGGGATCGAGGGGGGTGAGCGTGGCGCCGGTGGGGCGACGCGCCAGGTGCAGGGAGAGGAACGACAGCAGCAGGCAGCCGACGCTGACCGCCAGCATGCCGCTGTAGCCCAGCGGGCTTTCCAGCAGCGGCCCGGCGACAGCGGGGCCCAGGGCCAGGCCGCCGCCGATGACCAGGTTGACGCTGTTCATCAGCCGGCCGCTGCGGTCCAGGTCGGCCAGGCAGGCCAGGATCAGCGGCAGGACGAAGGTCCAGGTGTATTTGAACAGCAGCGCCGCCACCGCGAAGCGCAGGGTGCCGGGCAGCCCCAGCAGGAGCAGCACCGACGCTGCCATGGCGGCATAGCCCAGCACCAGCGGCAGCCCCCGTGGCCAGCGCCCGCCGATCAGGGTGACGGTGGTGGAGCCGGCGACGCCCAGCAGCGAAGCCACTGCCAGCAGGGTGCGGGTGGTGTCCGGGTCGACGCCGGCCCGTTCGGCCAGGGCGCCGATGAAGGTCCACACTCCGCTCAGGCCGATGTAGAAGGCCAGCACCGCGAACAGCCCGCACCAGGCGCGCAGGCGCGAGGGGCTGGCGACGGCCTCCACGCGGGCCTCCGGCGCCTTCATCCCGGCCGGGAAGGCGCGGGTGAGCGGCAGGCACAGCAGCATCATTCCGGCCAGCCCGAGGTACAGCGCGGCCAGGCCGACGTGCGCGAACAGCAGCGGCAGCACCCACAGTCCCACTGCGCCCAGCACCAGTTGGCCGATCAGCCAGAAGCCATAGACCCGGTCACGCTGGTCGCTGGCCACCGCGCTGGCGATGCACAGCACCATCAGCGTGCCGCCGGCCAGGGCGCTGGTGAAGCGCAGGCCCATCAGCAGGGGCAGGTAGGTCTTGTCGGTGATGAAGGCCGAGACCAGGTTGGCGGCGATGAACAGCAGGGCCGCGACCCGTGCCACCCAGCGCCAGTCCAGGCGTGTCTGCCAGAGGTAGGCGGGCAGGGTGGCCAGGCTCATGGCCGCCAGCTCGATGGAGAACAGTTGGCCGATGGTGGCGGCGCCCAGGCCGAGCTGGTGGGCCAACTGGGTGGCGATGGCGGGTGCGGCCATCAGCACCAGGGGCACCACGGCGGCGAACAGCACGATGGCGCAGAGACGCTCGCGGGGCAGCCCCGCCGATGCTTGGGTGGTCATGGCGGGCCCCTCAGAAGACGTGGACATAGCGCAGCAGCACGTTGCTCTGCTCGAAGGCGTTGGTGGTGGCGACGTTGCGGGTCACTCCCAGCAGCACCTGGTTCTGCCGGTCCAGCCAGTGGCCCACTTCGAAGCCCACCTGGCTGTAGCGCTGGTGGGTGTCGTCCAGGGTCCGGCCGTTGAGTTCCAGTTCGCCGCCGTCGGCGTGGATCAGGCGCAGGGCGCCATAGGTGCTGGGAGTGAAGTCGTAGGAGGCGAAGGCCTGCAGGCGGAAGAGCGGCTTCTGCTCCAGGTCCTGGCCGAAGTAGTCGTCGTTCTTGCCGTAGAGCTGGGTTTCCAGGTTGGCTTCGAGCATCCAGCGTTCGCCGATGCCCTGGGTGTAGTTGTAGTTGAGGTGCAGCGCCCAGCGGTTGGCGCCGGGGGAGGCATCGGGGTTGCGCCCGTGGTACTCGCCCAGGGGCACGCTGAGCATGGTCAGCAGGCCGCTGTAGGTGCGGCGCTGCGGGTCGTTGATGAAGAACAGCGTGCCGCCCACCTGCGGGTCGCCCAGGCCGCGTTCCGAACTGCGGCTGGTGCTGCCCGGCGTGCGGATGTCGATGTCGGCGTAGGAGACGATGAACTGCGGCGTGCACAGCGTGCCGCAGAGGTCGGTGAATAGCAGTTGGCGCCAGGCGAAGGCGTTCACCGCCAGGTCGGCCTTGCCGCTGGAGCCGGGGCCGTGGAATTCGCTGGCGCGGGTCATGGGCAGGTAGCCGACGCCGAGCACGGTGCCGACCGGGGCGGAGACGAAGTCCCGCGCGTTGAGGTCGGCGGCGTGGGCCGGGGCGGTCAGCGCCAGGGGCGCGAGGGCGAGCAGGAGCGGAGTACGGCGGGTGAGCATGGGGCGGTCCTCGGGGCTGTGGGCAAAAGGGTCCCCATCCCGCCGGGCGGGCCGGCAGGCGGGGCTTGCTGTGAGGGGGAGCGGGCGTCAGCCCGTTTGGTGCAGCAACTGGCTGATGCCGGCCTTGCCGTTCACGCCGAGCTTGTCGTAGATGCTGCGGATGTGATGGCGCACGGTGTTGGGCGCCACGCCCAGTTCACGGGCGATTTCCTTGTAGGTGCGGCCGCTGCCGAAGCGCTGGGCGATCTCCGCCTCGCGGGCGCTCAGGCAGGCCATGGCCGGGGCACGACGGGCGCTGACCAGGAACAGGTCGCCGACCTGCTTGGACTGCAGGTACAGGTTGCGCCCGCTGAAGCCCTCGGGCTTCACCTCGTCCGGCAGTTGGGGGCCGTTCCACTGGGGCCACTCGCGCAGCAGCAGGTCGACGAAGCCGGGCTCGACGAAGTGCAGCAGGCCGTGCCGGTCGCACACTGCCAGCGCCGTGGCGGTGGGGCCTTCAAGGCTTTCCCGGTGAGTGACCAGGCTGCGCAACTGGTTCAGCCCTTCGGCGGCCACCAGATGGGGCATGCACAGGTCGAAGAGGAAGCGCTCCTGGGCATTGAACGGGGCTGCGCCCTCGCGGCGGTAGAGCGCCAGGTGCACGCTGAGGCGGCTCTGCGGGTCCATGTGCACCCCGCAGAGCAGTTCGCGGAAGCCGTGGCGTTGGCCCAGCCAGCGCAGCCCGGGGGAGCTGGCGTCGGACTGGGTGTCGATGACCACCGAGTGGCCCGGGTCGGCGTGGGCACGCTGCACGGTCGGGTCCTGGTCGCGGATGGATTGCCAGTCCGCCAGGTAGTGGCTGGGCAGGTTGTAGAGCTGGGTGCTGTGCTCGCAGGGCAGGCCGTCGATCAGGGCGGCACGGCCCCACCAGGCCTTGTCGAAGTCGATCAACTGGCGCAGGCGGGCCAGCACGCCGGCGTGGAAGCGCTGCATGGCGCGTTCCTGGGCCAGGCGGGTGAGGTCCAGCAGCAGGGCGTTGTAGGCGCCGATCTGCTGGGGCGTGATCTGGATATCGGTGAGTGCGGACATGCAAAGCACCTCGCTGCGACTTTGTTGTTTTTGTAGTCATCAGTGGGCGGCCGGTGTCGGGACGACGGGGCAGGGCCATGGCGCGAGTATCTCCAGCGCCGGCAGGCCCCACCATCCTGCAAATGCAGGATGGTGGGGGTGTTCAGACGAACGCGCCGGGGGCTTCCGGCAGGGTGGCGCCGCCGTCCACCACCAGCGTCTGGCCGGTGATGTAGGCGGCCTGCTCGGAGGCCAGGAACAGCATGGCGCCGGCAATGTCGGCCGGCTCCCCCAGGCGCCCGAGGGGCACGCTGCGGGCGATGGCCTCGGCATGGCCGGCATCCCCCAGGTTGGCCATAGCCGGGGTGCGGATCATCCCCGGCTCCACGCCGTTCACCCGCACCCGGTCGCCGGCCAGTTCCAGGGCTGCGTTGCGGATGAAGCCGTTGACCCCGGCTTTGGACGCGGCGTAGTGGGTCAGCCCCGGGTAGGCGACGCGCGGGCCGGTGACCGAGGAGGTCACCAGCAGGCTGCCGCCCCCGGCCCGGCGCAGCAGCGGCAGAGCGCCCTGGGCGAGCCAGAACAGCGCACCGAGGTTGACCGCCAGGGTGCGCGCCAGCCGGGCTTCGTCCAGTTGCTCCAGAGGCGTGAGGGGGAAGTAGGCGGCGTTGTGCACCACCACGTCCAGGCGCTCCAGCCCGGCCATCAGCGCCTCGATGGCGCGGCGCTCGGCCAGGTCCACCGCGTAGGCACGGGCGGCCCGGCCCTGGCTCCGCAACCGGGCGGCCACGGCCTCGGCCGGTGCGGCCTGGAGGTCGACGATCAGCACCTCCGCCCCGGCTGCCGAGAACGCCTCGACGATGGCCAGGCCGATGCCCTGTGCGCCGCCGGTGACCAGCACCGTCTGGCCGCTGAAGGCGCCGCTCATGGCGCACCGCCCAGGCGCTCGAAGGCCAGGGTGGGGACGTCCACCACCGTGGCGCCGCCATCGGCCACCAGGGTCGCGCCGGTGATGATCGAGGCCTCGTCGCTGACCAGGAAGCGGCACAGCGCGGCGATCTCTTCCGGCCAGGCCGGCCGGCGCAGCGGCACGTCCGCCGTGACGCGGGCGTAGGCGCTGTCCAGGTCCTCGCCGTAATGCGCCATCAGCGGCTGCATCTCGGCATCGGCCATGGGCGTGCGCACCCAGCCCGGGCACACGCAGTTCACCCGCACGCCGTGGGGGCCGTAGTCCCGCGCGAGCGAGCGGGTCAGGCCCAGCAGGGCGTGCTTGGCGGTGGTGTAGCCGCACACCTCGGGGCCGGCGGCGAGGGAGGCGATGGAGCCGAGCAGGACGATGCTGCCGCGCCGCTCCAGCAGCAGCGGCAGGCAGGCTCGGGCGCTCTGGAAGGCACTGCCGAGGTTGCTGTGTAGGGCGCCGTTCCAGGCCTCGTCGTCGGTCTGGATCGCGCTGCCCAGGCCGTGGCCGCCGGCGCAGGCGATCAGCGCATCGAGCCCGCCGAAGCGCGCCCTCACGCGCTCGACGAAGCCCGCCCAGTCCGCACTGTTGGCGGCATCGCCCACCAGCACCAGGCCGCCGGTGGCGGCAGCGACCCGCTCCAGCGGCTCACGGCGACGCCCCACCAGCACTAGTTGGGCGCCGTCCTCGGCCAGGCGCCGGGCGCAGGCCTCGCCGATGCCGGTGCCGGCCCCGGTGATGAGGACGGTGCGCTCACGCATCGCCGTACTCCGTGCGGTTGAGCACGTCGCAGTGGGAGCTCACCGGGAAGTTGGAGAGGGCGGCGAAGTCGGCATCGGCGTAGCCGAAGATCTTGCCGTCGCTGCGGTGGGCCTTCAGGTCGATCATCACCAGCCCCAGGGTGGGGACGATCTTCTCCCGCCAGACGAATAGGTAGAGCTCATCGGTGATGCGGTAGTAGTGGCAGCGGTCGGTGTCGCACAGGCCCTGCTCGACGCCGGCCAGGCATTGCCAGGTGTAGAACTGCTCGTTGAGGTAGATGTGCTCGTAGACCTCGGTGGGGCTGTAGCGGTAGCGGTTGCGCAGGCCCACCAGCTCGGCGGTCGGTGCGTGGGGGCAGGCGCCCGGCTCCCAGGGGCGGTCCAGGGTGCCGTGGAGGAACTGCACGGACACGTCGGTGAGGTCGCGCCCCTCCAGCGCCCGGCGGTACAGGCCCTGCTCGGTGGCCTCGCGCTGGGGCAACTGGCCGAGCACCGCGGTGAAGGACTGGCTGAGGGTGTCCAGCACCAGGCTCACCGACCAGGCCTGGCCGTTCTCGTGCTTGATGAAGTCCACCAGGTACAGCCCCGGCCGCACCGACGTGGCGCGGTAGGGCGAGCGCCCGCTGGCGCTGCCGTCGGCCAGCGCCCAGTCCAGCTGGCCCTCGGCGAAGACGTGGGCGATGCGCCAGCCATTCTCGAACACCAGCTCGAAGCGGCGGCCATCCAGGTCCGCCAGGTTGGGCAGGATGAACGCCCCCGGGGCAAAGCCCTCGGCCAGCGCGCCTACGGTGATCCAGTCGGTTGATGCGGTCATGGGAAGCTCCTTGTTCAATGGAGCCTCCATGGTCCGCGCTGGCGGGCGGGGCGGGTATCAACCGGATGGTTGAGGTTGTCTGTCAGAGGCTTTGATTGGGGACTGGTTAAGAAACAACATCCCCACCAGCTCCGTCCGGTTACGCGCGCCCACTTTGCGGAACAGGTTGAGCAGGTGCGTTTTGACCGTGGGCAGGCCGAGGTCGAGGTGGCGGGCGAGGGCCTTGTTGCCGAGGCCGTCGCGCAGGAGCAGGGCGATCTCCCGTTCACGGGGGGTGAGTTCGGGCAGGGTGGGGGGGAGGGGGGCGAGGTGTTCAGCGCCGGCCTGCATCAGGCCGTGGAGGGCGCCGAGGCTGGCCAGTTCGGTGGGTTCGAAGGCGGGGAGGCCTTCATGGCGCAGCAGGGAGAGGCCGGCGATGGGGCGGTTGCCGGCGCGGGCGATCACTTCCACCACGTCGATCACCCGGTGCTGGCGCAGGAAGCTGAGGTACTGGCGGTTGTCCGCGTCGCTTCGGTGGGCCTGGCCGGTGCGCAGCGGCACCACGGGCAGGCCGATGGCCTGGCAGGTCTGCGGTTGCAGCGGGTCGAGGTGGCGGTAGTGATTGAGGTAATCGGTGTGCATGCCCGGCTGCATGTGCAGCAGGTGGAAGTCATGGGCCTGCAACTGGTCGTCGATGCGGTAGAAGGCGGCGACGGAGGCGGGGACGAAGTGGGTGAAGGTGTTCAGGCAGTGCCGGGCGAAACCGGCGGGGTCGCGGGGGGCGGTCATGGCGGGTTCCTCGCGCTGGGCGGCCGCTCGCGGGCGAGGGCCGCAGGCCTGCCCCGTGGGGCAGGCCGGGTGGTTCAGGCCACGGCATAGTAGTGCTTGACGAAGCCGTCGCCGGGCACTTCCCAGAGCACCGGGGTGCCCTTGGCGACGAACCAGCTGTCGCCGGCCTTGAAGCGGGTGGTCTGGCCGGTGGATTCGTCAGTGAGGATCACCTCGCCGGTGACCACCGTGGCCTGCTCGTTGAAGGGGTAGACCATGCGGAACTTGCCTCCGGTGGTGCCGAAATAGGCGGCACTGACCGGGTCGGTGGGGGCGCCGGCAGTCATCCTGCCGAAGGCCTTGACCTCGCCTTCGAGGATTTCCGAACCCAGGTCGGCGACGGTGCCCCAGGCATCCAGTTCAGCCAGGGTGATTCCGTTCTTGATGGGGGTGAGGGACATGGCAGTTGCTCCTGCGGGTGTTGAAAAAGGTGATGGTCGTTTAGTGGGTTCCGCGTTCGCGGGAATGACGGTATTTGCTTTTCCGCTGCACCGCTTCCGACGCTCAGTCGCGTCGATCACTGTCAGCGGCGGCCGGTCCAGAAGCCGGACACCTGGTGCCAGGACTTGCCGGCGGTGAGCAGCAGCGGGCGCAACTGGTCCTTGCCGACGATGTTGATGCGCCGCACCGAGCTGATCAGGTCATAGCGCGCCGAGCCTTCGCTCATGCCCTCGGCCAGCACCTTGCAGATGATGTGGCTGGGGGTGACGCCGAAGCCGGAGTAGCCTTGCACGAAGAAGGCGTTGGGCCGGCCGGGCAGGGTGCCGATCTGCGGGAACAGGTTGGCGCTGCAGGCCATGGGGCCGCCCCAGGCGAGGTCGATCTTCACGTCCTTGAGGTAGGGGAAGATCTTCAGCATGAGGTTGCGGTTCCAGGCCTTCAGGTCGCGTGGGATGTGCTCGACGAAGGGGGTGGCCGCGCCGAACAGCAGGCGGTTCTCGTTGGTCACGCGGTAGTAGTCGATGACCGGGCGGATATCGCTGTACGCCCCGCGGATCGGACTGATGCGCTGAATGAGCTCGTCGGACAGCGGCTCGGTCATCATCTGGAAGGCGTAGGTGTTGATGGTGGTGCGGTGCAGCTCGGGCTCCAGCTTGTTGAGGAAGCTGTCGCAGGCCCACAGCAGCTTGCTGGCCTTCACCGAGCCCTGGCCGGTGCGCACGGTGATGCGCTCGCCGTAGGTCACCTCCAGCGCCGGGCTGTATTCGAAGATCTTCACGCCGTGGCTGGCCAGCGCCTTGGCCTCGCCCAGCAGCAGGTTGAGCGAATGCACGTGGCCGCCGCCCATGTGCAGCAGGGCGCTGCTGTAGGCGTCGGAGCCGATGATCTGCTTCACCTCCGAGCCGCCGAGGAAGCGGATCTCGTGGGGCGAGCCGAGGGATTTGAACTCCTTCTCCCAGGCCCGCAGGGTCTTTTCCTGGCG
Source organism: Pseudomonas sp. ENNP23 (assembly GCF_001728945.1). Lineage (NCBI taxonomy): Bacteria > Pseudomonadati > Pseudomonadota > Gammaproteobacteria > Pseudomonadales > Pseudomonadaceae > Pseudomonas > Pseudomonas sp. ENNP23. Next base: position 4,128 of record NZ_LYSP01000004.1, on the reverse strand, counting down.
GGCGTTGAAGCCCATGTAGCCGTAGCCGTGGCAGAAGTCGGCGTCGATGCCGTACTGGGCGATGCGGCCCTTGATGATGTCGGCGCCCATGTCGCTGATCTCGAAGATCTGCCGCAGGCCGTCCTCGCCTACGTCGTGGCGGATCTTTTCCAGGTCGTGGCCTATGCCGGCCATGATCTGCCCGCCGTTGCGGCCGGTCCCGCCGAAGCCCAGGTAGCGGGCCTCCAGCACCACGATGTTGGTGATGCCCTTTTCCGCCAGTTCCAGGGCGGTGTTGATGCCGGAGAAACCTCCGCCGATCACGACGACGTCCGCTTCCAGGTCCTGCTGGAGGGTGGGGAAGCTGAGGTCGTACTTCTTGGTGGCCGTGTAGTAGGTGGGTGTCTCGATGTTGATCATGACTGCAGCCTGGACGATGGAGGGACGTCGGACGCCGAGGGGCCCGTGCCTGACGACGGATATTAGGAGCCGCTGCGGGGGATGGCGTCTTGTTCCTCAGTGCCGGGGTTCTTGTCCAGGTTTGACACGTGCCGGGCAACGCTCTGGGACGCGGCCTGGGCGCAGGCCGCGTCGATGGCCTCGGAGGCGCCGGAAACACCGATGGCGCCGATCACCCTGCCGTCATGCAGGAACGGCTCGCCGCCGCCGAACAGCGCCAGGTTCGGCTGCAGCGGCAGGCCCTGGCGCACACCGGGGGAGCAGGCGGCCAGGCGTTGGTCCCAGGCGCTGGTGGCGACACCGAAGCCGGCGGCGGTGATGGCCTTGTGCAGGGCGATGTCGCGGCTGGGCTGGGGCGCTCCGTCCATGTGCGCGGTGTGGATCGGCAGGCCGGAGGCGTCCACCACGGCGATGCTGACGCGCACGCCGTGGTGTTCGGCGGCTTCCAGGGTGGCGTGCAGGGCCCGCATGGCGAGGGCGAGGCCGAGGTGGGTCTGCTGGTGTAGCAGGGCGGGCATGGCGGCGACTCCGGGCTGGACGGTGCTCGATCATGAATAGGTTAATGAGTGGCGGCAATGCCCGATCGTGCAGCCGGCAGGGCGGCAGGCAGGAACAAGCGCCCGTGGCAGGCAGCGGCATGATGGGCATCCCGTGCCCCGGCCTAATGAGGCATCGCCGGCGCCGCCTCTACCTGCTCGAACGGCTGACGACCGAGCGCAAGGTCGCCTGTGCGCCGTGACGCCTCAAGCCTTGATCGTTAAACTGTGAACATTTTTCGGCCCGCCAGACCCATGTCCAACACCCGCACATCCCTGACCCTCAGCCTGCTCCAGGCCCGCGAAGCCGCCATGCGCTTCTTCCGTCCGCAACTCAACCTCCACGGCCTCACCGAGCAGCAGTGGCGGGTGATCCGCATCCTGCGCCAGAACGGCGAGATAGAGAGCCACCGCCTCGCGCGGCTGGCCTGCATCCTCAAGCCAAGCATGAGTGGCGTGCTGCTGCGCCTGGAGCGCGACGGCATGGTGCGCCGACGCAAGCAGGAACAGGACCAGCGCCGCGTGCTGGTCAGCCTGGCGCCCAAGGGCGAGCAGTGCTTCGAGTCCATGAGCGTGGAGATGGAGCGCAACTACCAGCGCATTCAGGAGCGCCTGGGGCCGGAGAAGCTCGCCGAGCTGCTGGCCCTACTGCAGGAACTCAAGGGCATCCGCCCCTGACTCTCGGCTGACCAAAGTAGGAGCGCGACCGGTACCAAGGTAGTAATCGGCGCGCACGGGGCCCCGCCTAGCATGGGTGCATCGGAAAATCCGCTCGAGGATCGGCCATGCGCGTGCTTAAGGCCCTGCTGCTGCCCCTGCTGCTGATCATCACCTTGATCGGCCTGGATCGTGTTCATGGCCCGCAGCCACCCAGCGCCCAGCCGGAGCGGGCGCGGCCATGAGCACCGCCCTGCGCATCCAGCTCTGGGTCAGCCTCTGCTTCGCCGCCGTGGCGCTGCTCTGCAGCCTGGTGCTGGTGCACCAGGGCGCCCAGTCCCTGGCCGAGGAACTGGCCACCGAGCGGGCCGCTGCCCATTACCTGCGCCAGACCGCCGAGCAGGACCCGAACGTGCTCGACTCGGCCCTCGCCGCCGGGCTGCGGCACCTGCAGATCGTGCGCCTGCCGATGAGTGCCCCGTCGCCCCTGACCCGCAGCGCCCCGAGCTGGCCCTTCCCAGCGGCCGAGCCGGTGGGCGATCCGCTGCCCCTGGCCGGTGGCGAACAGGCCTGGTTGCTGCTCGACCCCCGTGACGGCATCGACGAGGTACGCAGCGGTGTGCTGCAACTGCTGGTGCTGTTCGCCCTGGCCCTGGCGCTTAGCCTGGCCGCCATCCGCTGGGCCCTGGCCCGTGGGCTGCAGGCGCTGGAGGAACTGCAGCAGGCCTTCGACGCGGTGGCGGAAGGGCGCCTGGATGTACGCCTGGCGGGGCACCCGCTGGGCGAGGCCCAGCGCCTGGTGGGGCACTTCAACGGCATGGTCGGCACCCTGGAGCGGGTACGCGATGAGAACGCCGCGCTCACCCAGGCCCTGCTGGACCTGCAGGAGCACGAGCGCCAGCACCTGGCGATGGCCCTGCACGATGACATCGGCCAATACCTGGTGGGCATCCGCGCACAGTTGCTGCTGTTGCGCTCGCTGTCCGGCCAGGCACCGGGCACCGTCACGGTGCTGCAGGACCTGGAGGGCAACTGCCAGCGCATGCAGGCCGCCTTCCGCGCGCTGGTGCGTGACCTCTACCCGACCGCCCTGGATCGCCTGGCCCTGGACGACGCCCTGCGCCTGCTCGCCGAGCAGTGGCAGCAGGCCCAGGGCATTCCCCTGCGCCTGCACCTGGGAACGTCACTGCCGACCCTCGCGCCGGGCGAGCGCGCGCACCTCTACCGCCTGCTGCAGGAGGCGCTGACCAACGTCGCCCGGCATGCCGGCGCCAGTGCAGTGAGTGTGCGCCTGGCGCGACGCGGGCAGCGTCTTTGCCTGCTGGTGGGGGACAACGGGCGGGGCGCCGAGCGCGCCCCGCAGCCCGGCATCGGCTTGCGCTCCATGTCCGAGCGCGCCCGCTGCCTCGGCGGCCGCCTGCGCCTGCGCACCCGCGCCGGCCGGGGCTGGCTGTTGCGGGTGAGCATGCCGCTGGACGGCCTGGAGGGCCCATGAAGATTCTGTTGGTGGATGACCACTCAGTGGTGCGCCAGGGCTACGCCAGCCTGCTCCGCGCCTTGCTGCCCGAGGTGCAGGTGAGCGAGGCGGCCAGCGGCGAGCAGGCCCTGCAGGCGGTGCAGGAGAGCATTCCCCACCTGGTGGTGATGGACTTCACCCTGCCGGGCATCAGCGGGCTGGAGACCACCCGCCGCCTGCGCCAGCGCCTGCCGCAGCTGCGGGTGCTGTTCTTCAGCATGCACGACGAGTTGCCCCTGGTCCGCCAGGCACTGGAGGCCGGTGCCTCGGGCTACCTCACCAAGAACGCCTCGCCGGAGGTGCTGGTGGAGGCGGTGCGGCGCATCCTCGCCGGGCACGCCTACATCGAGCAGCCCCTGGCCACCCAGCTCGCCTGCCACCCCAGCCGGGAGGCGGGCGACCCGCGCCTGTCGGGCATGACCCAGCGCGAGCTGGAGATCTTCACCATGCTGGCGCGGGGCATGCCGGTACGGCGCATCGCCGAGCACCTGTGCATCAGCGGGAAGACGGTCTCCAACCACCTGTCGATGGTGAAGAACAAGCTGCAGATCGGCTCGCAGGCAGAGCTGGTGCACCTGGCGATCGACACGGGGGTGTTGAGGGTGGGGTGAGGGAGAGGCCAAGGTTTGAAGAGGCTTGGCTGGTCGAGCGAGGCTGAGCTCGATGATCCGCCTGGTCCCGAGCCGTTGGTTATCGGCCCATGAAAAACGCCGCCCGGTTCAGGGCGGCGTTTTCAACGCTGGCGGCTCGTCTTACCAGAGCGGAATGACGTAGCTGACGATCAGGCGGTTCTCGTCAATGTCGTTGCCGAAGTTGGTGGAGCGCACGGTGGCGTTGCGCCATTTCACACCCAGGTTCTTCAGCGGGCCGTCCTGGAACACGTAGGCGATGTCGGTGTTGCGTTCCCATTCCTTGCCATCCGGCTTGCCGGCGCCCAGGTCGACGTTGTCGCCGGAGAGGTAGCGGGTCATGAAGGTCAGA